>PLMC01000039.1 GCA_003141495.1 Bacteroidales bacterium | reverse complement strand
TAAAGATTAAACAAGGCGATGCAGTTCAATAATTGAATCTGCTTATAGAAGGTTGTTTTTATAGATAATGTACTTTAATTAAAAAATAATGGCCTGAAACTTTGTTTTACAACATAGAAGGGCTGGTTAGAATTTTTGCCGGGTCTGGATATATTAAAACAAAATACCGACCCCTTGCCGGGCTCCGAAGTAAACCATATTTCACCACCCAGCAATTCAATATAAGCCTTCGCGATTGATAATCCCAGACCGGTGCCCTCATACCTTTTTGTGCTGCTGCTCTCAGCCTGGTAGAAAGATTTAAAGATATTTGGCTGATGTTCCACCCCGATACCGATTCCCGTATCGGAAACATAAAATTCAATCTTGTCTTCTTTAAAAGAGTATCCAAATTCAACTTTTCCCTCAAAGGTAAATTTAACTGCATTACTTAACAGGTTGTTAAGTGACTGAAACAGCTTATACCCGTCTGTTGTAATGATGATTTCCTTTTCATCCATTGGGGCATCATACCGCAGAAGAATATTCTTCTCAGCTGCATCAGGTTTGAACCTGTCGTAGACTCTCTGGAGCATCTGGTTGAGATTTACTTCCTTATTTATGATCCTTATAATCTTGGCTTCAATTTTTGAGATCTCAACAACGTCGTCCACTATCTCAAGGAGATGGTCGGAGCTGTGAGTTATGATCTCCTGAAACTCAAGACGGCTCTGCATTAATTGTCCGGGTTCGTTCACCAGAGTTGAAAATCCGACTATGGCATTCAAAGGTGTCCTTATCTCGTGAGGTATATTGTTAAGGAATGCCGTTTTTAAACGATCGCTTTCGGTTGCCCT
The DNA here is from genome assembly GCA_003141495.1 of Bacteroidales bacterium. GTDB lineage: Bacteria > Bacteroidota > Bacteroidia > Bacteroidales > VadinHA17 > LD21. The sequence goes on along the minus strand of PLMC01000039.1, from coordinate 23,995 downwards.
ATCCATAGCTCTTCCAAGTTCAAGAAGAGTCTGTTTGTGTTCACTGATATCGAAAAATATCCCCAGTAAACCCGTAGCCTTACCTGTTTTGTCGTCAATCACAGAAATGGAACAGTCCTTGATCCATTTTTTCTCACCACCCGGAGTCTTCACTAAAAGTTCTGCTTTATATTTCCGAATTACCCCACTGATAATTTTTTCACGAGTTTCAACGGGGTCAACCGGGATATCCTCACTGCCTGGGATAATCTCTTCAATCATCTGTTGAAAAAGCATCTCGGTGAACTCGTCGGGTGAGATACCAAAAAGTCGTTTTACTCCGAATCCCACGTTCAGAAAATATCCATCCCCGATACCCGTACCGAAGATAAGCTGATATGGAATACCATCAGCATTTTCAATGGCCTGGCTCAGGAGGTCTCCTGAAATGTTAATTTGTTCTTCCACTTCTTTTGTAATGCGGTTATTCAGATAGTCGGGAGAAGCTTCAGTTCTCATAAATATCGTTTTTGTTTTTATCTTTTTTTTTTTCACTGTATAAAAATAATAGAAAACAACCCTGCCAATCTTGTTTTAAGAAATCAGCAAAGCACACATTATCACCTCCTTACAATTTTATTTCTTGCATAGTAAGGATTTTAATATAGTTTAATAAGAATAGGTGCCAAATTGTTACCTCAGAATTCTTCCTTTTTTATAAATATGGAGAAATAAATTTTTTGTTCAGCTGATTTTCTTCATTTTACCCGGTCCGCCAACTGGCGGAATGGATTAAATAAATTGATTTTCAGGCGACATAGTATTAATTATTTATGATTATCAGTAGTCAATTTCTATTAAACAGTTTTGAATTAAAAAAATGAGTATATTTGAATCATTAAAGAAAGAATCTGCAGAAATTATCAATTACTGTGAAAGAGTACACTGATAATGAGATCATAGAATGCCTTAGAAATCGTCAGAGCTATGTGGTTCACTGGCTGTCGAACAGATATATGCCTATGATCAGGCTGATGGTTTACCAGAAGGGCGGCACTACTGAAGATGCACGTGATATCTTCCAGGATGGTCTTATCATAATGCTCGAAAAACTGGATGATAATAAATTTAACCTTACCTGCAAATTCAAGACATTTCTATATTGTGTATGCGAGCATCTTTGGAAAACTATCCTCGAGAAACGTCAGTCTGCAGCTAATTACCTTAATAGGAGAAGTGAGCCGGAAAGCGAGAAAGATTTTACGGATATTATAGATTATCAGATGTATGAACAGATAATCCAGGATGTCTTCAAAATGCTTGATCCTATCAGCAAAAAGATACTCACACTTTACTGGCAGGAGAAATCACTCCAGGAAATAGCAGACCAGCTTGGATATACTTATGGCTATGTGAGGAAGAAAAAATGTGAGGCCCAGGGCGAACTTACTGAAAAGGTGAAGAGACATCCCGGATATATCCGGATTAAAAGGACTGAGATTGCGGCCAGGGAGGTAGTGCATTAATGTGTGCGGTGTGCGGTGTGAGGGGAAAAGACAGAAGATAAAAGACAAAAGGAAAAAGATAAAAGTTAAAAATCAGTAAACACAAAAACACGAAACGCGAAACACAAAACCAGCAACAAGCAACAAGCAACAAGGGAAAATTAACAGAAATGAACAAGCAGATCAGAAATATTAATGGGAAAACGTCCGGAATTGGTTTTGAGGATGACCTGAGGGCTGACAGCAACGATTCTGCTCTGTTTGAAACCATAAGTGAATATATGAAGGGACGAATGGACCTTGAGGATGTTAAAAATGACCCTGCTGTTTCAGATACCCGGCAAGTTGTCAAGGATATGATATCTGATTATAATAATACCCTGCCGGGAAATAAAGAGAATACAAAATTCATAAGGGAAATATTCACTGGAGTAGGATCTGAAAGCGAACTCTCTGAAGAGATAAAATCAATAAAACATGAGATCGACGAAAATAAACTGAACGAAATAACCGCAGAGTGGGTTAAAGAATGGCATGAGAAAAAACAAAAGGTTGGTGTAAGAGATCAAAAAACAGAAGAGATCAGAGATTTTATCACCGGTGCGATAAATTCTTCTTCAAATGAACCTGTGCAATCCATACACGAAGTCAGTAAAAAAGGAACTGGAAGAAGCCTCTTCGCAAGATATGTTTCACTTTCAGCTGCCGCTGTGATTGGCCTCTTTATACTGATTAGAACACTTCTCCCCCCTTCAAATCCCGAAAAGCTTTTTAATTCATATTATAAACCATTCGATGCAATGTCTCCTGTGACCAGGAGTTTGAATATTAATGAAAAAGACAACTTTTCTTCAGCAATAGAAAATTATAAAACAGGCAATTACCAGAAAGCGGCAATCATGTTTGCCAACGCATTACAGAATGATCCTTCAGCTGTCTCCCCGGGTTTCTACCTGGGTTTATCTCAGCTTGCTCTAAAGAATTATAACCAGGCAATAAATCTGTTTGCAAAAGTTACAAATGACGCTGGTGAGTATGGAAAAGAAGCAAGATGGTATATGGGTCTCTCATATCTTAAATTAGCCAATAAAGAGAAGGCCGCTGAATGTTTCGAATATCTCACAAGATCAGATGGTTTCTACCGGGAGCGGTCAGAAACGATCCTTCGCCGTTTAAAATAGAATAACACCACTCCGCCGGAAATTATTACAATCAGACCAATAATAATATACACTGCTGAATTTTGTTTTACCGGCTCATTATCGCCGAGTACCTCATAGGCTGCCCAGTAATATGGGTTTTTGAATGCGGGAGGTGAACTCTTCAGATACTCAAGTTTTGCCAGACGCATTGCCTCATTTTTTTCTCTTCCTTTTGAAAGATGGAAATAGAATTTTGTCATAATAGATGCGCTGACTTCATCATTGATTTCCCACGTGGTTTTAATTACAGATGATGCTCCTGCAAGCGTGAATCCACGTGCCAGACTCATTAATCCCTCGCCATAATATAATGTCCCGATACCTGAGTTACATGCGCTCAGAACAACCATAGGTGAATTAATCCTGGTCAGACTTATCTCATAATTATAAAGTTTGGAATCCGCCGGGGGAAGCTTGTGAGTGTCAAACATAAGGTAAGAGTACTTCGAGTTTATACTGTCCGACATCGAGTGCATTGCCAGGTGAAAAATAGCAGGATCATGTAATGCACTGATAAAATTTGTTTTCGTGGCATTATCACCACTGAAGTTTTTACCTCTGAACCATTTGAAAATGGATCCAATTTCAATCCCCGCTCCCTGAAGTGATGACATTGCACTATCGGAGCGATCAATGCTCTGGTAATCGGGCGAGAATGCAAACACCTTCGCTCCTCTCATTTCCCTGCTGTCTTTAGAAAATATCAGTGATGAAGAATAGCCATAAGAAAAAGTATAATCATTAATGAGATAGTGAAGTCCTTCATAATCGCTTTGACCCGGTCCGGGTTTGTTTTTCAGGAATTCATCAAAGGAAAGCCATCCTATCTCCTCATCGGGGATGATAATTAGTTTTTTTCCCCTGAAAAGATCTTCAATAGGTTTGATAAGGTTGAGATACATGTAATTAAGGGCGCCGGTGCAGGAAATATAATCGATGTTTTGCGATCCGGATGTTGACAAAGGATCTGATGTTTTACTTAAGATCTCCGCATTTTTTACAAAGAGTGAATCGAGCCACTGTTCGCGGAAGTCAAGATGATCATGTGAAATTAGAAAAACATACAACTTTCTTTTCCCTTCTGAATATTGGTTTGAAAGGAGATAATCGACAATAGTTTCATCTTTTTTTAATTGCTTTTGAATCAGTTTCACAGAAACAGGTTCTGTTTTTCTGACAAGATCGTGGTATTTGGGAAACACCCTTTCCATATCGCCGGTTACTTTTTCTTTTTCACGGTTCATATCAAAAAGAGCATCTTTCCAGAGCGAAATTTTAGCGCTGTCAGGTTTTGACTTGCGGTTTTCTTCGAGGATAAGGTTATTATAGGCTTCAATATTTCCGCTTAACCTGTTTTGTCTTTCGCGAAGCGAGTCGGGAATGCCGGTGGAATAGAGCAGTTCATTTCCGGTTATCTCATTGCGGAGAATTGCAGCCTTTGCTTTCTGGGCAATGGCATACATCTTATAACCTATTGAATTATCATGAGTGGCTGAATATAAATTAAAAGCCAGGTGAGTTGCAAAAAGATATGTCTCTTTCTCATTCTCAGCCAGGTAGGTACGGCTCTCCTCCGACATATAATTATTCCTGATCCTGTCGATAAGCTGAAGAGCCAGTTCCATTGTTTCAAGGCTTGTGGTCATGGTTTTAAGCTTCACCACCGGGCCATTTTGTTCTCCAGCAAAAAGATCAAGAGCTTTTGCTTTGCTTTTCAGGTTGTCTAGGAGACGGATATCAAAAAGGGATGAATCGATCGAAGGATTTGTGAAAATATCATGATTGTTAAAGTTTTTTACAACAGCTATAAGTGACTTCTGGTAATAGTATAAAGCTGAATCCAGTTTGGCTAAATGAATACAATCATCGCCAATATTTTTATAAGATAATGACAAAAGTGTATGCTTTTTTCTATAGTTTTTCAAACAGATAGTCAGGGCATTCCTGTGCGCCATAAGAGCCTCCACTGTTTTTCCTTCAGATTGAAGAAACACGCCATAATCTAAGTATACTTTAATTAATCTATAATAGTCATCACCAAATTCATTTTGAAAGCCAGAAATACTTTTTAAATAGTATGCCTCAGCCTTTTTTGAATTTTTAGTTACTACATATGTTTTAGCAAAATTTAGGTAAACCAGCGCTAGACCCTGCATATTATATCTTGTTTTTATTTCAGCACTTTTATTAAAATTTTCTAAGGCAGAATTATAATTTTTGGTCTCAAGTAAAACTATTCCGTAGTTAAGGTATGCTGATGCTAAACTTGAAATAACATTCTTTTTACTATTATGCACATTAGAATAGATTCGAATTCCTTTTTCAAAATATTCGATTGCTAAAGAATATGATTTTTGATAGCCGTGAATGATTGCTTCATTTATGTAAATATCAGCCAATTCCCTTGAATATTGCTTTCTATCCAGATTTATATAAGTTTCGGCTAGGTTATAATACTTTAAGGCTTCGTCATACTTGCCAAGAAGATTATTGACATTACCAAGATTATTGTAAGCTGCTGTAGTATATTCTGCAGATAGGTTGTTTTTAGGATTTAATATTGAAAATAAGGACTCTTCTGCTTTAATAAAATTGCCTGTATTATAATATTCAGAGTATTTCAGAAAAAGGCTATAGACATCTTTGTCCTGGTCGATTGCAAAACCTTGAAAGAAAAATATGTTAAAAATAATAGTTGAAATGATGTGCCTCATTATTTATAGTTCCTGATCCGAATATAAATGAACAATTTCAAAAAACTATTAAACTTTATAAAATAAAAGAGCATTACTCTTAAGCAATGCTCTTTTACTCAATAAAAAGTTACGTTTTCTTACTTTGGGGGCTTGGGAATGATATTAATTGGTTCACTTCCGTTTTCATCCGCATTTCCACCTCTTATATGGCTCATAGCCTGAATGTTTAATATCTCATTCCCCGATAACTTAGAAATTAACTGATCAAAATTCCTGATTGTTTCTGTTGATTTGTCTGCTCTTTTCATGATTTTATAGTTTTTAATTTAACTTTAAGTTTGACGTTTTATCGGGATATACAATTAAATGTTACCTGAGATTTTCTTTTATAATGCAGCAGGAAGATAGTTAAAACCGTTAAAGCATTGACATATAAATCAATATAAAAGTTATTAACATATTATCCCTCCCGAAAATCCTGTAAAACTAAATAGCCTCATCTCTTTATGCCGTTATGTCGTTATGCCGTTACGCCGTTACTTTCGCCATAAAAATGCAAGTCCATGGTAACAATTTTTACATTAACCCGATAAAACTCTGCAATTAATTAAAAGGATAAAAGGAACTGTCCCTTTTTGGTAGTACGATTTGCGATCTGAAAGTTAATTTAAATTCAAAATCACTGAGAAATGAGTACAAAATATTACGTGGATGTCAGGACCCAGATAAATGAGAATCATGCAGTCCATAAGGAAGGATGTCCATTCTTACCGGATGATAAAAAAAGGATCTACCTGGGTGAGTTCAGTTCAGGTAAGGATGCTGTGAGAGAAGGTCAAAGGCATTTCATCAGGACAAAGGGCTGTGTTTTCTGTTCAAAGGAGCATAAAGTTTACGAGGAGGAGCTTTCTCCATTTAAGTGGGCAGATGACCTGATTCCTGCAGAGCTTGAGGGACCAGTATCCTATTTTCAAAGTCTGATTTACTGCGTAAATTGAGAAGGAGTCACAGCGCGCAGGGCGAAGGGCTCAGGGATAGTTAAGTTACAATAACGTGAAACGTGAAACAATTAATCAACTCCGGATCCTTAAGGATAATAAAAATTATAGATCTATTGAGAATTCATCTGCATCATTTATAACAGGGAACTTTTTCCTGAAACTGTTCAGTTCAGTAATCGATATTTCAGATGCAACCGAACATTCCCCATCGTTTTCTGCAGAGGAAATGATTTCGCCCTTGGGATTTATTATCATTGAATCGCCGCAATATCTTATTCCTGCACCATCGATTCCTGTTCTGTTCGAGCCGGCCACATAACATTGGTTTTCAATCGCTCTGGCTTTCAGAAGTGTAGTCCAGACATTCCGTCTGGTTTCAGGCCAGTTCGCAGAATAAATGATTAAATCTGATCCTTCAGTATTTCTGCTCCATACAGGGAAACGCAGATCATAACATATATATGGACTGATTTTCACTCCCCTGAAACTGAAAATCAATTTTGATCTCCCGGCTGAGAAAAGCTTATCCTCTCCTCCCATGCTGAACAAATGGCGTTTATCATAATGCAATACTGCTTTTTCCGGAGAAACAAACACCCACCTGTTAAAGAATTTCAGGTTTTCCTTCACCGTATAACTTCCGCACAATCCGAAGTTCCCTTTTTCAGCGATGCTTTTCATCCACTCGAAGGTTTCTCCATCCGGAGGTTCACTCAGGTTTACCGGGTTCATTGAGAATCCAGTATTGAACATTTCAGGAAGAATGACAATATCTGTTTTGTTATATAAAGGAGTTATCAGAGAGGAGAGATTCTGAAAATTAAGTGATTTATTCTCCCAGACTATATCTGGTTGGATTACTGAGATCTTCATATAAAGCAAAGATAATATTTGCAATAATAATTCAGTATTAAAATCCAAAGGATTGCTTCGTCTCCGCAAAATGGCGGATCCTCGCAATGACCGTGAATTTTACTTGTTTTGGCCAACTCTTAACTTGAAATAAACTTTCTTCCATAGTCATTGCGAGCGAAGCGAAGCAACCCTAAGATCAATGCCTGAATTTGTTGAGAATACCGTTTTTGAACCGAAACAGAATTTAGGATGTGTAGTTCTTTGGGCAAAAAAAAGTACAGGTCTTTATAAGCCTGTACTTTTTAAAAATAGATTTAGGTTAATTAATTATTTCTTACTCAAAGATGCATAATAATCGTCGAAAATACCATTTATAAGCGGCCTGTAATAAAGCCAGAAAAATCTTCGGGTATCGTCAGGTTTATCAGAATAGAGAATTGCTTTGAGCTTCTCAACACCTTTAAGTCGGGCTGTACAATATGACACATTATATGTTGCAAAATCGCCTGAAAAATAATAGGTTCTTTGTATCACTGGATCCTGAACAACTGCAGGAAACTCACTTTGTAATGCATTGTTAATCAAGAGAGAATCCCCTAATGGTGTTGTATCGAGTTTAAATTTTGAAATAACCTTGTTTTGGAGAGGGTCAATAATATCAAACCACTGGTCAAACGCAACTTTTGGGACGACACCATATTTCTTGGAGGAGGCTTCATCTGTTATTATCTGGGGCATTGAATTTTTCAGTTGTCTCCCTTCTTCGAGGACAACTATATCCTTTTCTTTCAGAATAACAACTCCCGGTTTTGTAAATGTCCATGGTTTTTTATACTCTTTACGGTACATAGCAGTCATCCATACAGGAAAATCTTTAATTGTGGTATCAAGAGAGCTGAAGTACTTTCCGGTCCAGCCCGAAAAAGTAATTCCAAGTTTTTCCTGTGTTCTGACAGATTCAAACTGTGCAGTCGGATAATCGAAAGAGTTATATTCCATAATAATGAGTTTATTCCTGTCTTTCATTTCTTTAAGAAGCAGAAAGTCATTATTATTAAGTCCACCATAAATTTTCCTCGATTTACGGCTTTTGTTTATACCTCTGAACCAGTCATTAAAAAATACTCCGTANNTTATCACGTAGCGGACGCTGTGGAAAGAAGCCGTAATAATCTTTTTTATAGGAATAACTTGTTTTGCTTTCTTTTTTAACAAATCTTTCGTGAGTCAGTATCCAGTTAAATGATTTATGATGTTCACGATCCAGCGTTGGGACAGTCTTATCAACTATAATAATATCCAACGGCTTTTTCGACTGATGGCTCCATCGGATCAGATTAATTANNGGCAGGGCAATAATTACTGCCAGAATGATAACTACAATAAGCAGAGTTTTTTTCATAACTGAATATATCTGAATGTATTCAAATACAATAACTATAACCTGATTATTTTCAAAAAATCAAAATCAACTGTTAAAAGTATTAATTTATTTTTTTTAAAGAAAATAAATTTGAGGCAATATAATAAAAAATATTGAACCACAANNATCATGATAGCATTGATACTGCCTATTGATGTACGTTCCTTTAATATGTAACCCATATCTGAAAGTTTTTTGGAAGAAATGCTGTCAATCGCATTTTTTTCGAAGCTTATCCAGTCGGGTAACCATTGATGATGAAACCTTCCTGCATTGACTGCCTGCCCGATACTCATTCCAAAATCCAGCACATTAACAATTACCTGGAAAACCGTTGTGGGAATAGTTGAACCTCCCGGGGATCCTAACACAAGAAAAAGCTTTCCCTCTTTTTCTACNNCCATACATATTGGGGAAACCTGGTTTCACAGAAAAATCATCCATCTGATTGTTAAGTAAAAATCCCGCACTGTCAACAACAATACTGTTGCCGAATGTGTTATTTAAAGTGGTAGTCGCTGCTACAGCGTTTCCTGCTGCGTCGACAACTGAATAGTGAGTTGTTTCCTCACTTGTATATCCTTCAGGGGAACCAGGCTTTATTTCCTGTGATTGGGAAGCTCTCTTTTCATTAAAATCGCTCATGCGGTTAAGCAGGTATTTTTTACTAACCAGCTTACCAACAGGTATTTTAACAAAATCAGGATCTCCAGGGTATTCCGATCGGTCTGCAAAAGCTCTTCTCTCGGCTTCTACCATCAGATGAATTGTCCGGAGGGAATTGAATCCCCATTCCCGGACAGGATATGGTTCTATCATCTTTAAAAGCTGGATAAGAATAATCCCTCCGCTCGATGGGGGTGGTACAGTAATAATCCTAAAACCTTTGTAGTCGGTGGTGAGGGGCACTCTTGAAACTGATCTGTATTCATTCAGATCCTGTTCCGATACTATACCATTGGCTCTTTTCATCTCTCTGACCAAAAGATGGGCTGTTCTTCCGGAATAGAATCCGTCGCGGCCAAAATCCCTTATTCTCTTAAGAGTCTCCGCGAGAGCACTCTGAATTAGAATATCTCCCTCCTTCCACAAAGAATCCTTCACGAACGTAGGTCTGAAGGCATTTCTATCGATAAAAGTTTTTCTGTTTGAATTAAGATCTTCAGCCTGCCTCCTTGTTACCGGAAACCCCTTTTCTGCAAGATCTATTGCCGGTTGAATTACCTCTTTAAACGGCAGTTTACCATATTTTGAATGGGCGTTTAACATTCCATCCACCGTACCCGGGACTCCACTGGCAAGATGAGTATCGGTACTCAGTCCTTCTGATACATTGCCTGATTTATCAAGATACATATCGCGCGACGCTTGTGCCGGAGCTTTCTCCCTGTAATCGATCACATCTGTTTTACCTTCGCTTGTCCTGATCAACATAAACCCTCCTCCACCAATATTGCCGGCTTCAGGATAGCATACAGCAAGTGCAAATTCTGTTGCTACTGCAGCATCAATGGCATTCCCTCCTTTCCGCAGAATACTGGTACCAATACGTGAACTCTCCGGGTGAGCGGAAACAACTATGCCGCTGTCAACAATAATATTTCGACCTTCAATAATAGAGTGTTTCTCTTTTATTGATTTTTCTAAACATCCGGAAAATAGTACTAATCCGAAAAAAATGAAAATAGTTTTGTTCATTTCTTCTTCTCTGATTAAAGTTTCATTATTCGTAAGAAAAAGCTTTATTCCTTTGTGTTACTTTGTGTTGAACTTTGTGTCCCTTTGTGGTAAAAAACACTTTAACCACAAAATAGCTCAAGGGATCGCATAAAGGGTCACTATGGAATTCAGTCATGTAAAGTTAATCCTATACAATATTAATAATAAAGCCAGTATAATTAAGGTATCATCAGAGAAATCTGTGAGAACAAAAATTGTTTTATTACTTTTACGCAAACATATTTATGATGCTGCCAAATCAACCACTTGCTGAAAGGCTAAGACCAAGGGAACTCAGTGAGTTCTGCGGGCAGGAACACCTTGTCGGCAGGAATGCGGTTCTGAGGAAAGTGATTGAATCGGGAAATATTCCCTCATTTATCTTATGGGGTCCTCCCGGAGTGGGAAAGACAACTCTTGCCGGGATCATTGCCAACACTCTTAAACGACCTTTTTTTCATCTGAGCGCTGTTCATTCCGGAGTTAAGGATGTGAGGGAAACAATTGAAAAAGCAAAAAATCAACAGTTTTTTAACCAGCCTAACCCAATTCTGTTCATAGATGAGATTCACCGGTTTAATAAATCACAACAGGATTCTCTTCTGAGCGCTGTTGAGCAGGGAATAATAACCCTCATCGGGGCAACCACTGAAAATCCTTCTTTTGAGGTCATTTCCCCNNGAACTTGTTGTAAGCTCAGAAGCTGATGAATCATCTCCTGAAAAAATCATTATTAACAATGAGATGGTTTTGAAACATGTTCAGAAGAATCTTGCGCTATATGACAAGAATGGTGAACAACATTATGATATTATTTCCGCTTTCATAAAATCTCTAAGGGGAAGCGATCCGAATGCAGCTGTTTACTGGCTTGCACGTATGGTTGAAGGAGGAGAAGACCCAAAGTTCATAGCACGACGGATGCTGATCCTCGCTGCCGAGGATATCGGTATTGCCAACCCAAATGCATTGCTTCTTGCCCAGGCTTGTTTTGAAGCCGTAAATGTTATCGGATGGCCCGAATCGCGTATTATTCTGTCGGAAGCTGCAATTTATCTGGCCACTTCTCCGAAAAGCAATTCATCAATAGTGGCAATTGATAATGCTATCGCTACTGTCAAATCCGAAGGTGATCTTCCTGTCCCGTTGCATATCAGAAATGCACCTACAACGCTCATGAAGAACCTTGGTTATGGAAAAGAATACAAGTATGCACATAGCTATTCAGGAAATTTTATTCAAGATAATTTTCTACCTGAAGAAATAAAGGGAACTGTTTTTTATGATCCCGGAGCTAATCCTAAAGAAGAAGATGTCAGAAAAAGACTCACTGCAATGTGGAAGGATATTTACAATTACAATAAAAAATAGCTCAGTGCAAGAGGGTGTTTAAGAAGTCCTTTTTAACCACAAAAAACACAAAGAAGGCACAAAGGGCACAAAGTTAAAACCATGTAATTCATTCCGATAGCTATCGGAACTTTGTGATCTTTGTGTAGAACCTTTGTGACCTCTGTGGTTAATGGATTTAGACTTATTTAACAGCCCCAGACACAGAGAAGCACAGAGAAAATTGATTCTTTATTTTTTTTACAAATATTTTTTTAACTTTGTTATAATATGTCAAATGCTGGAATAAATATCCCCGGGATAAGTTTTAATGAATCTGGAAATTTTCTGTTGATTGCCGGCCCTTGTGTTGTTGAAAGCGAAGAGATTGTATTTGAAACAGCTGATCATCTGAAGAAGTTATCCGAAAAATATCACATTCCATTCGTCTTTAAATCATCCTACAGAAAAGCAAACAGATCAAGGAGTGATTCTTTTTCAGGGATTGGAGACATTAAAGCGCTTAAGATACTTAGAGAAGTCCGGACAAGATATTCTGTTCCTGTTATTACAGATATACATAACCCAAATGAAGCTGAAATTGCAGCCGGATATGTAGATATTTTACAAATTCCGGCATTCTTATGTCGTCAGACTGATCTCCTGACAGCTGCTGCCGTTACAGGCAAATGGGTTAATATTAAGAAAGGGCAGTTCCTCTCCGGGTCATCAATGAAATTTGCCGTGGAGAAGGTAAGGGAGTCAGGAAACAATAATATCATGCTTACCGACAGGGGGAATATGTATGGATATCAGGATATTGTTGTCGACTTCAGGAATATTCCGGTTATGAGACAGATAGGGGTTCCTGTGATTATGGACATTACCCATTCGCTTCAACAACCTAACCAGGAGAAGGGCGTTTCGGGTGGAAGACCGGAAATGATAGAGACATTAGGCAAAGCAGCAATAAGTGTTGGAGCCGATGGCATTTTTATTGAAACTCATCCTGACCCTTCAGTGGCAAAATCAGACGGAGCCAATATGCTGAAACTCTCCGGTATGGATAATCTTTTGAGTAAACTCGTTGCATTGAGAAAAACAATAAATTCATTTAATTACTAATTCTAAATACCAATCGTATGAAAAAACTGACTTTTATTATGGCAGGATTAATAATAATGTCTGTCATAAATGCCCAAACGCTTGATGAAATCGTGAAGAAGTATACCGAGGTCAACAAACTTGACCATGTTGCCAGTCTGAAAACCATTAAGATCACAGCTAAGCTGTCGATGATGGGTATGGAAATGCCGATGGTAATGTGGATGAAAAATCCTGATAAAATTAAATCCGTAACTACTGTTAACGGGCAGGATATGATTCAGGTATTCGATGGAGAAAAAGGCTATACTGTAAGTCCCATGACAGGTTCTACCGAACCAGTGGAAATGACACCTGACCAGATAAAACAAACTGTAAGAAGCAATATGTTCCAGAATTCAATGGCCAATTATTTAAAGAATGGTCAGCTTACTCTGGCCGGCGAAGACAAAGTAAATGATAAGCCTGCCTACAAGATAAAAGCTACCGTAGAAGGGGGAACAGTTATTGATATGTTCATCGATAAAAGCTCTTATTTTCTTATTAAAACATCTACTACAGCTTCACAAGGTGGAATGACAGTTGTAGTTGATTCATACCCATCAGATTATACTGAAACCAATGGAGTGATGATACCCATGAAAACAACAACATCCGCACAGGGTATGGATATTGTTATTAATTTCACCAAGGTTGAAGTTGATGTCCCGATGGAGGACAGTGTATTCAAAATCAAATAAATTTCTATTCAAAACCCGGTACCGGGTTTTAACGAAAATCGAATTATAAAATCAATAGGGACATGCTTTGGCGTGTCCCTATTTTTTAAACAGCAGGCCTGTAAGCCGGATTCTGTACGGTTTTGTTCTCTGCAAAAGATATTAAAACCGGTTTCCATCATTTATCTTGGCCCGGCATCACTGCCGTGCTCATACGACCTACCCCCCGGCATCGGACGAGCAGNNNNGTTAGGAAGTATGGTGCTCTGTGTTGCCCGGACTTTCCTTTCCGCCATCTGACGGAACGATGGAACAGCCTGCTGCTTTGCAAAGGTAATAAATTGCGGTTGATTTGGATATACTATATAATAATGGCTATTTTTGTGACCCTTTGTGTACCTTAGTAAAAACCTTTGTGCCCCTTTGTGTTAAATAAAAATCCATTAACTACAATGTATCACAAAGGAAAACGCAAAGTAACACGAAGGGAAGAAACAGAAGCATAAATTCAAAATGCAAACCAAAAAAGAAAAAAACAAGAATATTGGATTTATTCGAGATATTGAAATGAAAGACTATGATTACGATTTGCCTACAGATCGTATTGCCCAGTATCCTGTTGATGAAAGAGACAAATCAAAACTTCTTATTTTTAAAGGGAACAATATAGACCAGGACATATTCATAAATATAGATGAATACCTTCCCCCAGATTCAATCCTTGTATTTAATAATACACGTGTAATACGGGCCCGTATTCTTTTTCAAAAGGAGAGCGGTGCAAATATTGAAATTCTTTGCCTGGAACCTCTCTCACCAAAAGATTATCCGTTATCTTTTAATTCTAAAGAAAGTGTTGAATGGAAATGTATAGTAGGAAATCTCAAAAAATGGAAAAGCGGTATATTAACAACTCCATTTAATTATAGTGGCAGGCAGTATTATCTTTCAGCAGAATGGCTTCAATCCTGTGAAGAAGTATGCCACATAAAATTTAGCTGGAACTGCAGGGAAATAAGTTTTGGTGAAGTTCTGGAAAAAGCAGGGCATATTCCTCTCCCACCGTATATCAACAGGGATGATGAAGCAGAAGATATAGAAAGATACCAGACAGTATATTCCAGCATCAGTGGATCAGTCGCAGCTCCGACAGCCGGATTACATTTCACAGAATATGTTTTTGATAAGATTAAAACCAGAGGCATAAAAACGGCTGAATTGACTCTGCACGTTGGGGCAGGCACATTTCAGCCGGTAAAAACCAATAATATTTATGAGCATGAAATGCATTGTGAGCATTTTTCAATAGATCTAAAGACAATTGAACTCATATTTGAAAACCGTGGAAAAGTCATACCTGTTGGCACAACATCGGTACGAACCCTGGAAAGTCTTTATTGGTTGGGAGTTAAACTGATTCAAAACCCATCAGATTCATTTCCATATCTGACCCTGGGACAGTGGGAAGCTTACGAATTTGCAAAAACTGTTTCAGTAAAAGAATCGTTTGGAGCCTTAATGAATTACATAAATGAATGGAATCTAACCGCTCTTCAGGCTTCAACAAGCATTATGATTGTTCCGGGATATGAATTCAGAATAACTAACGGTATGGTTACAAATTTTCATCAGCCACGCAGTTCTCTTCTTCTTCTTATTTCAGCCTGGACAGGAAACAGGTGGAAAGATATTTATACCTTTGCTCTTGAAAACGGTTTCAGATTTTTAAGTTATGGTGACAGTTCGCTTTTATTGAAATAACCCTGTCATTCATCAATTTATCAGGCTATTTCATCAAATATTATTTACATAACGAAATTTTTAGTTTAATTTTGATAATAAATCTAATTTGCGTTAATTTGATGACAAAACAATTTTAAGGATGAATGCGAACAGATTAATGCAACAGGTGACGGCCATTTTCTCTGTATTCATGGTGTTTTTCTACCTGGGGGTTGGTTGGTATTTTTTATTCTATTCCAATATGAGTTATCTTGACAAACCTGTTAGAGTTATAATGGGATCAGCTTTTATCTTTTATGGTTTATACAGGGCTTTCAGAGCTTATGTTAAAATAGTTGAGGTTTTCTTTACAAAAGATGAGGACGATGAGTAATTGATGCAGGTTATTACATAGAAAGTTATGAACAAAAATTATTCATTCCTTACTTCCGGCTTGGCATACACTTTGCAGTTAATAGAATGGAAATATCAACCGTAACTAAATTTAGGATTATGAATAGAGTATCAGTTATTCAAAATTTTATTATTATTACATGCCGGAATAAAAGATTAAAACTATACGATGCAGTGAACAGAACTATTAGTTATAAATTATTATTATTCATTCCACTTTTTGGATCATTGCTTTTTCTTGTATCATGCGGCGGTATGGGAAAGACAGCAACTAATGAAACACCAACAAGGGGAAATATCCGGATAGTATCTGATGAATCATTTCAACCGCTTATTGAAACTGAAGTTTTTACATTTACACATCTGTATAAGGGTGCAAAAATAAAACCTTTGTA
The DNA here is from genome assembly GCA_003141495.1 of Bacteroidales bacterium. Classification (GTDB taxonomy): domain Bacteria; phylum Bacteroidota; class Bacteroidia; order Bacteroidales; family VadinHA17; genus LD21. The sequence continues at coordinate 7,932 of PLMC01000039.1, read as the reverse complement.
TAAACCCGAATTTGATGTGATAAATGATTTTATGAAGGATTCTGTGAAAGTTATTGTTACCAGCAAGAAGCTTTCGGATTATCAGATCCAATATCTGCGCGATACCCAGATCATCGCGCGTACCACCACATATGCTTATGATGCACTCGCGCTTATTACAAACCTTGATAATAAAGATTCTCTTATAAAATATAATTCAGTAAAAGATATTTTTCTCGGTAAAATAAAAACATGGAAAGAGGTTAACGAAAAATCGAAGCTGGGTGATATCCGCATCATTTTTGACAATAACAGATCAGGGAACATCAGATATTTTAAGGAACTTTTTGATATAAAAGACTCACTTGCCAGGAATTTTTATGCAGTTAATAATAATGCGGAAGTTATTAATTTTGTCGCGAGGAATCCCGATGCATTAGGCATAATTAGCGTTAATTGGATAAGCGATAAGGATGATTCTCTTAGTATGAGTTTTATAAAGAAGATCAATGTTGTTGCCGTTTCACAACAGTACGTGAATGATGGCAGCTATTATCGTCCGCAACAAGGTTTTATTTATGACAAAGAGTATCCTTTCGTCAGGGAGATTTACCTTATTTCGAGAGAGACATTCTCGGGATTAGGTTCAGGATTTATAAACTGGGCATGCGGAGAGCAGGGTCAGCATGTTGTGCTTAAGTCGGGTCTTGTTCCGGCAACCATGCCCATACGTCTGGTGCAGATAAAACATTAGGTTGAGGTTGAGGTTGAGAAACAAGAAACAAGAAACAAGAAACAAGAAAATTTGAAAAATACCATAAAAATTACCATAATTGATATCAAACAATGATCGCTATGAAACGTTTAATTTTAAAACCAGCAATTCTTCTGGCAGTTTTATTTACAGGATTTTCATTTAAAATAAAGGCACAGGATTTAGAGTCTGCAACCCTTTTAACAAGGAGCGAACAGTATGATAAAGCCCTGGCGATGTTTCAGCAGTTAATTCAAAAGGACCCGAAGAACAGCAAGAATTATTTCTTCTTAGGGGAAAATTACCTTCAGGATTATTTTGCCGACACTATCTCCAACTCTATAACTGTAGCTACAAAATCAGCTAAGGAGATATATCAGAAAGGAGTCGATGCAAACCCAAATGACCCTCTAAACTATATCGGATTGGCTAAAGTTGCATTCTTAGTCGGGGATAATAAAACTGCTACTGAAATGAGGGCAAAAGCCAAGAGTTTCCTCCTTCCATATAAAAACATTAAAAAGATTGTGCCCCCTGCAAAAGATTATGCTTTTGCACTTGCAAAAATTGCCGAATCATATATAAAGGAAGGTGAAGTTGATACATCAATTGCATTGCCTCTTATAAGGGAAGCTATAAAAATTGATAACAATAGCAGGGACGTATATTTAATTGCCGGAGATATCTATATTCTTGTTAATGACGGCTCAAAAGCAATCTCATTTTATAAACAAGCTCAATTTGCAGATCCTAAGTCTCCGACAGCAAACATGAAGATAGGTAATATATATGTCAAAGGACGTGCACTTCAAGCTGCAATTCCATATTTTGAAGAAGCAATTTCACTAAATGCCGACTATGCTCCTGCATATCGCGAACTTGGACAGTTGTACCTGCTCGCCCAAAGGTTCGACCAGTCAAAAGAAAATTTTAAAAAGTATCTCGATCTGACAGCAGGTAATATTCCTGCAAAAACAAGATATGTGAATGCTCTCTTTTATGCAAAAGATTATGACGGGGTTATAAAGAATGTTGAAGATATATTCAAAGTTGACAAATCAAGGACATATATGAACCGTATAGCAGGATATTCAAGTTATGAAAAGAATCCTCCCGATTATGATAAAGCTCTTGCTTATATGGAGACTCTTTTTAAAACAGTTGCTCCTGATCGTATTATTAAGAAGGACTATTATTATATGGCTAGGATACTTCTGAAAAAGAATCAGAATTATCCGAAAATGATTGAAGAGCTTAACGGTATGAAATCACAGCTTGACAAAGAAAAATCAAAATACTCCATTGCGCCGAATGCTACTGAAAAAGCTAAGGTTAAGGCCGGCATGGATGATCTTGCAACTAAAATATCGACTCTTGACAGTAGCGTTATAAAAGCCAACGTTGAAATTGACAAGGCTTTTGATGAATATGCCAAAGTTCTGAGCTTTAGTCCTGATGATAAAAGCGTTCTGAATGAGATTGCTACCAATTATTACAACTATAAAAGATATGAAGGTGCTGCAAAAACCTGGACCAAAATGCTTGACACTGCCAAAGACAATACTGAAGATCTTATGCGAATCGGAAGAGCGTATTATACCGGAGAAGAGTTTAAAACGGCTGATTCAATATTTACTTTAGTTGTTTCTAAATCGGCAAATTACATTCCTGCATATCTTTTTATTGCCAGAACATATTCCAAAATGGATCCTGATCTGAAGCTCGGAATAGCTAAGCCGAAATTTGAAAAGCTTATTGAAGTTTCAAAACCCGATTCAGTAAAGAATGAAAATGAGATGATGGAAGCTTTTGGCTACCTTAGTTATTACTATATGATGAATAATAACTTCAGCAGATCAAAAGATTATTACAACAGGATGATCAACCTTGATCCCTCCAACAAGGAGAATAAGATTAAAGGATATGTAGGGATAGGTTCGGTTGAGATGCGATCAACTACGACTGAAAAGACAAATGAAGGAAGACTTCCATATCTGTCAAGAGCCACAGAGGCATATAATAAGATCCTTGCAATTGACCCTATGAATGCATCAGCCAAAAGCCAGATTGCTTATATCCATGAATTCGAAGCATCGATTAAAAAGGGTATTAATCCCAACGAAATTAAAGGAATAATTTCGAACAAAGCAGGTCAGCCTATCCCTTATGCTTCTATTCGGGTAAAAGACACAGCTGCCGAGAACCTTTCCAACGGCAAGGGTGAATTTAAGTTTGAGATACCTCAGGGTTCGGAAATCTTGATTATCAGCGCTAAAGGGTATAAAGCACAGGAGGTACCTATCACAAAATCGAGAGTTTATAATGTATCTCTTGAACAATAAAAATTTTAACAACGGATAATGTTTAATTTAAATAACTTAAATAATAGGGTATAATATAGTTTCAGCGGTCTTGTTATTTTGAGAATTATTCTAAACAATGCATAAAGTTTAACATTATCGCTTACTCTATTGGAAAAAAACAATTCATAATATATATTTGCAAATCGTAAAAAATCATTAAACCTAAACAAATAGATAAAAATGAGTAAACAAGGAAGTTCTTTTAAAGATGCGTTGCAGAATGTTTTTGCAACAAGTGCTATTTTAATAGCGTTTATTGTATCCTATATTTTGTTCACACAAATAATGGGTAGTCCTGTAAATTTTGAAGGAGGTAATCATGCCGGAAAACCGCTGGAAGGTAACTATCTTGGTATTATTTATAAAGGTGGTTACATTGTTCCTATTCTGATGACATGCGTTTTGACCCTCATCATTTTCATTTTTGAAAGGGTTATCACCCTTTCGAGAGCAAAAGGTAAAGGCAGGCTTAATACATTTGTAAGTGAGTTACAGGCTGACCTTGCATCAGACAAGATTGAAGAAGCTATGGAAGCTTGCGACAGACAGAAAGGATCTCTTGCCAATGTTATGAAGGCAGGTCTTACGCGTTACCGTGACCTTCAGAAAGACAAAGAGCTTGAAAAGGACCAGAAAATCCTGTCAATTCAGAAATCTTTTGAAGAGGCAACAGCACTTGAATTGCCTATGCTTTCAAAGAACATGGTTATCTTTTCAACCCTGGCTTCTATTTCCGTGTTGATTGGTCTTATTGGAACGGTTCTTGGTATGATCAAAGCTTTTGCCGCCCTTGCACAATCAGGCGCTCCCGATGCCCTTGCTCTTGCAACAGGTATTTCTGAAGCTCTTGTTAACACTGCATTCGGTATAACAGGATCAACTTTGGCAATTATTGCATTTAACTATTTCTCAACAACAATTGATTCATATACATTTAAAATTGACGAAGCAGGCTTCAGTCTGACACAGAATTTTGCCGCTTCGCTGAAGACCAACTAATTTTAAATTTTATCTTTTGGTTTAAATAATATTAATAAGAAACTACAATGCCAAAGATTAAATTACCAACAAAGTCGCCCCATATCGACATGACGCCGATGGTTGACCTGTTCTCGGTAGTTTTAACATTCCTTATGTTGACAACTACCATGAGACAGCCCGAACCTGCTCCTGTTGATACGCCTTCTTCAATATCAGAGAAACCTACACCTGATTTTAATACGATGACTCTTCTTCTTTCAAAAGATAACAAAGTATACCTTAATTTCGATAATGGCCCTGATACATTATTAGCCTTCAGGCCAAAGATCCTTGCCGAGATGGGAAAAAGGTATAATATTGAATTCACAGAAGCCGAGTTGACAGAATTCAAAAAATACCCTTCTTCAATAGGTGTTCCGATTCTGAAGATGAAGGAATTCCTTGACACAAAAGATAATAAGCAGAGACTTGCTATTGAAACAGGTGTTCCAATTGATTCTACCGATAATCAGCTCGCAGACTGGATATACTGTACCCGTACGGTTAACCCGAATATACAGGCATGTATTAAAGGTGATGCAAAAACAGGTTTTGAGGTAGTAAAGAGAGTTCTTGATATTATGGCAGACAAGAATGTGTTCAAATTCAATTTGATCACAACCCTTGAAGCAGCTAAAATTAACCTCGCAGAAATACAAAAGTGATATGGCAGAAATAATTCAAGAGGAAAAAGCAGGCGGTAAAAAGAAAGCTAAGAAACACGCCCCGCATATCGACATGACACCTATGGTTGACCTGATGTGTCTGCTGATCACGTTCTTTATGCTTACTACGGCCTTCAGTAAGGCTAAAATTATGGAGATTAACCTTCCTGAGAAAATCAAGGATCAAAATGTTGAACCTCCAAAGATATCAGCGAGCCGTACTCTGAATATCGTTCTTGGTCCGAATAACAAACTTTATTATTACCCGGGATCTGTAAAACCAGAGGATTTTAATAGTCTTCCTCCTCTTCAGGAAACAGATTATAGTGCAACAGGTATCCGTACTTTACTGCTTGAAAGAAACAGGGCTCTTTTCAAAAAGATCGATGATTTCAAGAATCAGGTTGTTACCGGAAAAATTGTTATGGTACAGGATTCTGTTCAGAAATCAATCAGTAAACTCAAAACTGATGATGATACTGGCCCGATTGTTCTTATAAAAGCTTATAAGAAAGCTACTTACGGAAATTTTGTAGATATACTAGATGAGATGAATATCTGCGGAATCGCCCGTTATACGTTTGTTGATATTGCCTGGTACGAAGAGAAGATGGTGGAAACTGCAGCAGGAATTGCACCAACTACTACTCCTGCCAAAAAATAAACCGTAAACCTGTAAAAACATGGCAAAAGAAAAAATAAATGCACCTGCCTTTGATGATATTGTCTTTGAAGCCAGGAACAAGGAGTACGGAGCTTATAAACTACGTAAAAGATACAATCGAAATGTATCTATTGCTTTGCTGATTGGTATTTTAATAATAGCAACTGCCATTATTACTCCCTATTTAAATGCAAAAGCATCAGAAAACAGGACAAAACGTGCTGAAAGACAGGTAGTGGTTAAAATGGAGAATCTCGATCAGCCAAACCAACAGGTAGCTCCTCCTCCTCCTCCTCCTCCACCGCCAACTGATGTTGTTCAGCAGCAGAGATATGTTCCGCCTCAGGTTGTTGATTCAATCAAACCCGAAGACGTAAAACAGCTTATGACAGCTGATCAGGCTCAGACAGAAGTTACCAATAAAGAGGTAGTTGAGGTTGTACAGCAGGTAAAAGAAGAGGTACAGGAAGCAGAAGCCGAACAGACACCATTTGTTGTTGTAGAAGAGATGCCAATGTTCCCTGGCGGAGATCCCGCACTTCTCGCTTACATTGCAGCAAATACACAATATCCTGAGATTGCCAAGGAAAACAATATTCAGGGAAAAGTTATCGTGAGGTTCTGTGTAACCTCAAAAGGAGGTGTAAACCAGGTAAGTGTTCTGAAGGGTGTTGACCCCGAACTTGATAAGGAAGCTATTAGGGTCGTAACCACATTGCCACCATTTAAACCAGGGAAACAGGGAGGAAAACCGGTTCCTGTATGGTATATGGTTCCAATTGCCTTTACTCTTAAGTAAAATCCTAATTTATGGATTATATCAAAAAGGTTGGATCGAAAGATTCAGCCTTTTTTAATTACCCACTCGCCCTTCGGGCACTCCCCCCTTGAGGGGAGAAAAACAACTAAATGGATGAGTATTTTCTCCCATTTCAGGGGAGATCCCGTAAAACGGGAGAGGGGTCATTATGTTAATGAATTTCAATTTTTCCAATGGCCACTTTGCGCGTCAGCGGGACAGCGTGCTCAACTCCCTTTTAAGCAGAATTATAAAATCCTCAATATCCTCCTCTTTCGTATCCCAACTTGCCATTAATCTGTATTCAGATCTCTTCTCGTCCCATGGATAGAAAAAGTAATGATCCCTCATTTTTTCAGCAATATCGGCCGGCATTATCACAAAAACACCATTTGATTGAACCTCCTGTGTGACCTTAACTTCCACGATCAGCTTAAGTTTGTCAGCAAGCATTCTGGCCATAGCATTGGAATTTGAAGCACATTTTTTCCACAGATCATTACGAAAATATCCAATGTATTGCGCTGAAATAAATCTCATTTTTGAAGCAAGTTGCATTCCCTGTTTCCTTATATATTTAAAATCATCCGACAAACCCGGTTTCAGAAAACATATCGATTCGCCGGACATCATTCCATTCTTTGTACCTCCGAATGAGAGAACATCAACACCTGCATCAGTTGTGAATGCCTTAAACGGAAGATTGAGCGATACTGCGGCATTTGCGAGCCTTGCCCCATCCATATGAAGCAACATACCTCTGGCATGAGCAAAGGTGGCAATTCTGGCTATTTCAGCAACAGTATAGACTGTTCCCATTTCAGTCGATTGTGTAATTGAAATTACTTTAGGTTGAGAATGGTGCTCGAAATCAATTCCATGCATGTGTTTCTCAATAAGTTCAGGACTAATTTTCCCGTCAGGAGTATCCACAACAAGAACTTTGCATCCAATAAATTTTTCAGGAGCACCACATTCATCACCTTCCAGATGTGCTGTCGAAGCAGTAATGATTGAATTCCATGATTTCATTATACCTGACAGACCAAGCACATTTGCAGCGGTACCGGTAAAGACAAAATAGGTTTCAGTTAAATTACCAAAATGTTCCTTGAAAAGACTAAGGGCCTTCTCTGTGTAAATATCTGAGCCATATCCTGTTACATGACCTGAATTTGAGGAAATTATTTCCCTTAAAATATCAGGATGAACGCCTGCATTGTTATCACTGGCAAATCCTCTCTTTTCTGAATTGTTTTTCATATTATTCCCTTATTGCAGGTGTTATAAAAAGCATTAATTACCTTTTTTCCCTTTGTGTTACTTAGTGTTTCCTTTGTGAGACTTTGTGGTTAAATGTATTTTTTTTTACCACAAAGGGGCACTAAGGTTTTCACAAAGGTTCACAAAGGTTATTAACAGCCCTATAATTATTTGTATTGAATACTTTCATTAATGATTTAAGGGTATCAAAACACATTTAGATATGCCAAACACCCTTAAATCAAAATAACTATTTAAGATTATGCTTTCTTCTTTCTAAAAGCAAAAAACAACATTATCAATCCAAAAACAAGCATCAATAGTCCCATGATAATATTTACATTGATGCCGAGTGATTTATGATACATTTCGGTGTTTGATATTGTAAACAAACCGAATCCTGTAATTAATACTCCTACGATCGA
>PLMC01000024.1 GCA_003141495.1 Bacteroidales bacterium | reverse complement strand
GTATGTGAACCTGAAATAACAGGCTTTGCAGTGGTGCCCCAGCATACTCCCCTGGCAGTTACAGTTGCTCCTCCGTCTTTTGTTATTGAACCACCTGTAGTAGCAGAATTAATCGTAATATCTGTTACATTAGCAGTAGATAACGTTGGTGCGACAGGGTCTTTTCTGCAGCCGGTGATTAATACAATACCGAAGATCAAAAAAACCAAAAACAAAATAGTTGTTATTTTATTCATTATTGCCATTATTTATATTTGTTGATGAGAATGTATTAATTTTATTTTAACGAATTAATCTGACTATTGTTACCTGAAAAAATTAGTTATTTAGTTGATCCTTATTAATACGTGCTTTTCATTACTTCATTAGCGTTGGATATTTCCCGGAGACAAAATAAGTGCCTGGTAAATCCAGCGAAAAATTAAATTCAAAATTTCTTGTCTCTTTAGCCTCATCCATTTCCTCTTATTATATGCTGTATCCTTCTCTCCGATGCGCTTGCGAAAATGTACAAAACCACTTGGGTCAAAAGGATATTTATATTGAAAATAAATCTCACCGCAAAAGTGCTGACAATATGGACTATCAATATACCTCTCCATAATAGTCTCATCACCAAGATAATATATCTGTTTAAGAAGCAGAAGCCCAACTATTGTCAAATTGGAATAGACGGCCTTCCTGCTTCTCCATACAATGGAGCAAACTCCTTTTCAAGATAATCCCAATCAATCTCCTTCGCCAATAAACAAAGTTCATGCTGAGGGTTTATGAAATTGGCTAGTACAGTTTAGAATATCTCAAGTTGCAGATGTACCGGAAATTTCTTTAACATGATTTGCAGGGTTTTGATCAAATTTAATCTAAATTCAAGCAAAAATCAAGCTTTCAAAGAACTTATATTATTAACAGTCAGATTGTTAATAATTATTAAGGATCAACTATTTACTTATTATAAAAGCATACGAATAGAACCAAAGTAAAGACATTTTCCTGACTTTACCATTTTATTTTGATAAACTGCTAAAAACTGATGATTAACAAAATATCGCAGTATTTAAAGATATCTTTTTAATTATTTCTTGATCTTTTTGCCGGTAGCACTAATAGTCAATTCTTCTTTCAGTTCAAAAACATGAGGTATTTTGTACAATGCCAGATGCTTTGAACAATGTTCTATTATTGACTCTTTGCTTACAAGATGTTTAGCATCTTTCCTTACTACAACCGTGGCTTTAAGCATCTCTCCCTCAATTTCATCGTCTATTCCCTCTACTGAGCAATCTATAACTTCAGTTATCTCAAGTATTACTGCCTCGATCTCTTTCGGACTGATTCTTTTCCCCCTGACTTTAATAATTTCCTTTTTACGGGCCGTTAAATAGATGTAGCCATCTTTATCAACTGTCCCCAGATCACCCGTATACAGCCATCCATTCCTGAGAGTATTACCGGTACCCTCGTCATCGGCAAAATAGCCTATCATAATATTATCACCACGGGCTATTACCTCACCTGTTTCACCAGGTTTTACTTTTTTTCCCTTTTCATTAACTACAATAAGTTCAACTCCAGGGATTCCTTTTCCCATGGAACCCTTTTTCTTTTCATACAATTCAGGAGGCAGGTAAGAGAGCCTTGCCGTCGCTTCGGTTTGACCGTACATAACATAGAATTTAATCTCAGAAAAGCTTTCACGAAACTCGTCAATAAAAATGGGCGCCAACTTACCACCGGCTTGTGTTACATACCTTAAATCGGGAAAAACTGTTTTCTTAAATGAGTCAGATTTCCTGAGCAGAATCTGAAAATGACTTGGTACTCCGGCAAAACCCGTACATTTATACACCTTGAGATCTTTTATAATGCTTCCGAGAAAGATGAATGAATTATTAAACGCAATAGAGCCTCCGACTCTCAAATGAGTATGGAAAAGGGAAAGTCCATAGCAGTAATAGAAAGGTAATACTACAAGCATTGTGTCATCCTGGGTCAGATTCAGGTATTTCACAATTGATTCTGTATTTGCAATCAGGTTCTTATGGGAGATCATTACCCCTTTGGGCTTTCCTGTTGAGCCGGAAGTGAAAATTATCTCTGCGCAATTTTCCCTGTTAAAATCTGTATCAATTGCTTTCCTGGTTTTTGGCTTATAACTATAAACAGTATCAGGAAATATGCATTTTTTCGATTGAAGAGCAAGTCTTTGCTCATTATCTATAGTTGTGAATATCAGAACAGGATTTGTCAATTCATTGATGTAATGGAAATTCTCTTTTTCAATGCCCGGATCCAATGGAATACAGATATTCCCTGATTTAATAATGGCCAGGTAAGATGTTATAAAGAAGAGGTTATTAATCGAAACAAGAATTATATGTTTATTCCGGCCTACCCGTTCTTCAATCCAGGATGCCAGAATCAGTGAAGAGTCATATAGTTGTTTAAATGAGATTTCTTCCTTCCCAATAAGAAAATGCTTATCAAGGTTAGCAGTTTTTTCAAAAAAATAATCGAATGCATTCATTATGTAGATTTATATCCAGTTGACAACTCTTCAATAGGAGAACTTTAATTTTTTACTTAGGCAACTTATCTTCCATAATAGTCCCTGATAGGCGACATCCTTAAATATTCAGTTGTTTTTTTCTTCCGCTCAAAATTACCAAATAAAGCTTTTACCTTCTGTTCAGATTCCCCCATTACTTCGGCAACTTCTTTCGGGGAGTAGCCATTCTCAAATCCATACCAGTATCTGTCCATTAATCCGAAAGGCATCTGAAAGAAGAACTCTTCCTGGGTCTGTTCTGCAGAATATGTATCAGTAGTAGGGGTTCTGTCAATAATGGCTTTTGGAACACCAAGGAAATTTGCCAACTGGTAAACCTGCGTTTTATAGAGATTTCCGATTGGCATAACATCAGCTCCGCCATCTCCGTATTTTACAAAAAAACCTTGTTCCTGTTCATGTTTATTCGGAGTTCCGATTACTGCATAGTGAAGTGCTTCTGCATGATAATATAATGTTGTCATTCTTGTCCTCTGCTTAAAATTTGAAGCTGCCACAATCTGAAGATACTCATTAACAGGTAGAATTTTATCTTCGGTATTCCCATTACTGTCAATAATGGTCAGGGAGAAAATTGGTGGGAGGTTATTGGAAAGTCCACTCTGCTTAATACCTATTTTCATTTTATGTGTTTTCGGGTTGTACTCCGGGAAAACACGTCTTACTGCTTCATCCCGTCTCTCGTAGCATTTGAATCCGGACAGGGCAGGAGTAATATCTTCTCTTATAGCTTTTACATCAAATCTGGTGGCAAGCTCTTTGGCAAGCTGTTCGCTTTCCAGACTGGAATCTTTTTCAGGCATCATGACTGCCAGTACCCTTTCAGGACCAAAGGCATTTGCTGTAAGTGCCAGACACACTGATGAGTCGATGCCTCCACTTGTACCTATTACTGCCCCCAGTCGTTTCAAATTATGAAGTACATCCTGTTGAAGTTTAAGGATTATTTCATTTGCAACTGCTTCAACATCACTAAGAAGAATAATATCCTTTGAAAACGGTTTTTTTGAGCTCATAGTAAATTAATTCTTTGTTAATAAATCAAATATAGATATATATTCTCCGGGTTTAAACATCAATGCTTTATTTCGGAAATAGTTTTATCTGGCTGGAAATCGTTAACAATTTTAAGATTTCTTAAATTTCCTGTATTATACTCTTCATTGTGATTTTCAATGAATTGATGATGAAGCAAATGTGTTGAAATTACAGAGCTTAAAACCATATTGTCAATCTCCGATGCGGTACCTGATTTTTCAATCCTTAATATCAGGCCATCGACAGAACTGAAATCAAAAATATTCGCTTTTCTGAAATATGTTTCAGATAGCATTTCTTTTACATATTCATTTGTGTCATGTGATAAAAAAACACTTTTTATGGGTGCTCTGTAAGCCTGCTTGGATCGTTTTAGTATACTATCAGGGATTCTGTTTTTAAGGAGTCTTTTTAACAGATATTTTTCATCAAGTCCCTTAAGTTTATAGTCAGAGGGTAAAGAAGAACAAAACTCTATTACCCTGTAATCCAGAAACGGGTATCTTCCTTCGACAGAGTTTGCCATTGCCATTCTGTCTCCCTGAGATGAGAGCAGGTAACCTGACATAAATACTGTAGTTTCAAGCCATTGTGATTTAGCGAGCTGGTCCCATGAGTCAAAATCTACCGGAAGTCTTTTTTCCAGTTCACTAAATACTGAATAGTCTTTTAGATTTTGTTTTGTGTTATCCGAAAAATGCTTTTTAATATGATTTGAATTATTCCATCTTAGAAGATGTGAATAAAACGGATTATTGATCTCATCGAGTTTATATCCATAAAACATCCTGAGCATTTTAGGATTTACGTCTCTCATCTGACTTAGATATGGGTATAATTTTTTGAGAAGGAGAGGTCGGTACCTGGAATCGGGTTGGGAAGCCCAGAATCTTTTAATTTTTGCTTCCTTAAAAATATCATAACCTGCGAGAATTTCATCAGATCCCTCCCCTGTAACTACAACCTTAATATTATTCTCCCTCACTAATTTAGAAAGAAGAAGCATTGGTGTCGGCGCAGTACGGAGTAAAGGTGTTTCAGAATGCCAGATAACCCTCGGAAAGGAATCTGAAATGTTCCGTGAAGTGCATGTCATTGATTTATGAGTCGTATCAAAATAGATGGCAGCCTCATTTTGGTATGAGCTCTCATCAAAATCTTTCTCATCAAACCCAATTGAAAAAGTATTTAAAATTCCTGGTTCAATATCTTTGATATATGCAACTGTTGCGCTGGAGTCAATACCTCCGCTTAAATATGCTGCAACTTCTACGTCCGCTCTCAATCGGATTCTTACCGCATCAGAAAATAACTCATCAAAATGGTCCATAGAATCCTGAAATGACAGAGTAGACCCAGGTTTACTGAAGCTTAAGTCCCAGAATTTTTCAATCTTCAATCCCGAACGGCTAAAAGTCGCAAAATGTCCGGGAGGCAATTCAAAAATACCTTTAAAAACTGTATTTGGTGTAATTGTTGTCCAGAAAGTATAAACCTGATCGAGGCTTTCAGGAGAAAGTTCCCGGGATATCCTCTTTAACTGAAAAAGGGCTTTAATTTCAGAGGCGAATGAAAATACTCCATCCTGAAGATTATAAAAGAAAGGACGAATACCAACACGATCTCTTGCAACGAAAAGCTCCTCTTTTTGTTTGTCCCATATGGCAAAAGAAAATTGTCCATTTAGCAGACCGAGACATTTTTTGCCATAAGTTGAATAAAGTTGAACCAGAACTTCTGTATCAGACTTTGTCTGGAAAGAAATTCCCTTCTTTTCAAGGTCATTTCTAAGTTCTTTATAATTAAATATTTCACCATTGAAAACTATCCAGAATCTGCCCGACAGGTCAGATAAAGGTTGTTGTCCTCCTGATATATCTATTATGCTTAACCGTACATTCCCAATAGTTGCCATCGGGGAGAGATAAATACCGCTTTCATCAGGACCGCGATAACTGATAGAACGAAGCATGGATTCAACATTGCCACGGTTGTTTTCTTTGCAATCGTAATCAATTATTCCGCCTATTCCACACATAATCGATTATTGCTTTTTTCTGGTTACAAAATCACTTATTGCATTGATCGATTCAAAATTTTCCTCAAGAAGGTCATTATCATTTGTTTTAATTCCAAACTCTTCCTCAAGGAACGAGATCAATACCATAAATCCCATGGAATCAAAGTACCCCTCTTTAAAAATAAGAGTAACATCTTTAATTTTTTCTTTATCGGCATAAACTGCCTGAAGAACATAGTTTTTTACTTTTTCCTTTATTATTGAATCATTTTCCATATTGATAGTGCTTTTATAAAATGTTGCAGAGAGATAGTATTACGTAATCAGCCTTTTTTGTAATAATTATTATAACGACCATACCTGCTCTCTTTAATATTGAGGTCATTAAAAATAACATCATAATTATCTACTTTGTTTATCTTTAGCAGGTTAAGAACATCTGTAAAAACATCTTTTCGTGTAAAGTTATTCCTGCAGACTAAAAGATTTATGTTCGAATATTTGATCATTAGCGCAGCATCCGCAACTATACCCGAAGGGGTTGTATCGATTATTATATAATCATACTCTTTTTTCAGATAAACAAAAAGGTCATCAAGTGCACCTGCTTCAATCATTTCCGAGGAATTAGCCAAAACCGGACCGGCTGGAATAAAAGAGAGATTCTTAATGAAAGAACTCCGGATAATATCTTGTTTAGGAGTATGATCAATCATATAGTCTGAAAGTCCGGAAGAATTTTCTTCTTTGAATTTAACATGCAGCGTAGGTCTGCGCAAATCGCAATCAAGAATAATTGTTTTGTATCCGACGGAAGCTATTGAAGCTGCAAGGTTAAAGGAGATAAAGCTTTTTCCATCCTGTGGTTGTGATGAAGTGACCAGGATCACTTTCACCGGTTCAGTTTTGAATCTCAGGAACAAGGTGCTGCGCAAATTTCTGAAAGATTCAGCAATTGGCGATCCCGGGGATTCAAATACAGCGGCTTCGTTCTGATATGAATTAGTATAAATTATACTTAGAATGGGTTTCCCTAATAAATGTTCAACATCTTTTACTCCGGTAATTTTTTCGCTAAAGAAATTTTTCAAAATGATATAAAGTGTAGGAATCATCAATGCGACAAAGAATGCTAATGCCCAGTTTAATTTGGTTTTCGGTGAAAGAACGACACTTGATGTATCACGGGCAGGCTCCAGTATCTCATAATCCGAAATATTTGAGGCCTCCGTGATTGCTGCTTCTGAACGTTTCTGGAGGAGAAAAGTGTATATGGCATCGGTTAAATCGAACTTACGCTTCATACTTACCATATTAAGCTCAGTTCTTGGTAGCTTTGAAATCTCTTTAGATAGTTTATCAGCCCTGTAATTGAGCTCATTCTGTGTAAGTTTAAGAGTGTTAAGATTATTTGTTACATTGTCAATTACTGCCTGTCTCTGTAATTTGATTTTATTCTCGATCGGACCAAGGAAAAGATTCTTTTCAGCGTTACCGCTTATAAGAGCTGCCCTTTGATTACTAAGCGACTGAAGATCAAGCACAAGAGTGTTCATCAAAGGATCATTTACGTTTGCTGAAGAGGGAGGAGCAAGACTGGACATATCTTTATTTTTATTGAAATAGTCCAATATGTAATTATAGTAGTGCTCCTGCACCTGGAGTGCTGACAGGTCTGACTCTATTTTTTTCATCTCCAGCAAGGCCTGTTGACCCTGGTAACTAATATCGGTAACCTGGTTGTTGGACCGATAATCCTTTAATTTTGATTCCGACTTAACAAGGGAATCGGACATTGTTGAAATTTGTGAATCAATAAAAGCTACAGTATTCTTGGCTATAGAATTCTTTTTGGAAAGATCATTTCCCAGATATGACTGAAGATATTTGTTCAGAAAGTCAATTGTTAATCCGAGATTTTCTCCCTGGAAAGAGACTTTTATTAATGATGATTTAAGAGTGACTGGTGCAACTTTAAGTCTTTTAAGATAATTATTTGCAAGTATATCCTGATGATAAAACTCAAAATACATAAGACCGGCATCTTTTGGATCAGCTATATTAACATCTTTATTTAAAGCCACTAAAAACTTATAATTTTTACTTTTGACAGTTTCATTAAATGTGCAGATTGTGTCGATATTCAGAACATTATGTTCGCTGACAATCATGTTATCAACATAATTATAAAATGAAACATCATCCAGCGATGATTTGATCTTGTAAGACTTATCATCAAGAAATTTAATATAAATTCTGGCGTTAATCGGTTGATAATGCGATTTGTCAATAGTTACAGTATAACCGGAACCATTATAGATCTGATGCGATTGTTTGAAAATATTGTTAGTTTCCCTGAAATACCCAACCTCCAGATTTAGTTCTTTTATTGTTGTTTTTACCAGGCTGAATGAGGTCAGGCTGTTTATATCGTTTTCAAGATTCCTGACCTGAGTAAATTCACCCATTCCACTGAAGAGATTGTTGGATCCCAGTAATGACGAGCGCTTATCCTCAACAGGGCCGATTATGGAATTAACACCATATACCGTCGGGGAAACTTTATTCGCTAAAAAAGCTAAAGCCATGCATATTACAAAACTTGCAATATAAAGATATTTATATGATAAAGCATTTATAAGAAATTCCTTAATAATAAAAGCTTCAGATATGGATTCTTTTTGATTTGACATTTAGAATTAATTATTTTAAAATTTAACATTTGTAAAAAGCAGCACAGCAATCAGAGTTGTGACTGAACTGAGAATTGTTGTATAAGTAATATTCTGATAACTTGAAGAGAGAGCTTTCAATGGCTCAACAACAATCACATCATTAGGAAGAATATAGTAGTAGTCCTTAGCTGCGATCTTTGAATCTGACAGATCAAGCCGGTAATGCATTATCTTTGTACCTTCATTTCTGATAAGAATGATTTTTCTCCGGTCGCCGTATTGCGAAAGTCCACCCCCAAGTCCTAAAGCTTCATAAATGTTGAGTTTATCCTGAATAAATGGATAGACGCCCTGGTTCTTAACTTCCCCCATGACAGTAACCTGGTTATCAATGTATTTGACAGTTACTGAAATGTTTGAAACATAATCACCTAATGCTTTTTGAATTTTCTCTGAAGCTTGTGCGGTAGTAAGTTTTACTACATTAATATTGCCAACAAAAGGAAAATTTACATTACCAACTTCATCAACAAGGTAGCCGAGAACACCGTTTGAGGAACCACTCCTCATTTCTTCATTATCATTAAATATCTGGTTCGTTGGTGCATCAATGCTAATAACTTTTATATAAAGCTTATCAAAAGGCATAATCAGCTTCTGGGTTCTGGGATTAATTCCAGGTTCTACAAGTTCGTCAAGATCATTAAAGTAACTTAACTGTTTTAGAGGGACACATGAAGCAGTAAAAATCAATATCAAAATAATTGCTGCTTTATAAATACTTACTTTCATTCGCTTTGGCATATGTTATACTTAATGAAAAATTATAATCCGGATCTTTGAAAAACTGTTTTTATAGTTTTCAGTAAAATTATAAAATCTAATCGAAGTGACCAATTATCTATGTAAGCTAAATCAAGCTCCATCCATTTTTCGAACTTTATATTGTTTCTGTCGGGTTTAATCTGCCAGAAACATGATAAACCTGGTTTTACAGAAAGACGTCTTAATTGCCATCGTTTGTACTGAACTGTTTCGCTTGGAAGAGGAGGACGTGGACCAATCAATGACATTTCACCTTTAAGTATATTAAAGAGCTGAGGCAGTTCGTCAAGTCCTGTTCTGCGAAGGAACCCACCTATTTTTGTAATACGTGGGTCATCTTTTATTTTGAAAACGGGTCCGTCCATTTCATTTTCGGCTTCAAGATCTTTCTTAAGTTTTTCGGCATTGTGGATCATTGTTCTGAATTTATAGAGGCTGAACTGACGTCCCCTCAATCCTACTCTGGACTGCTTAAATACAATCGGCCCCTTTGAACTCAATTTTATTAAAATCGAAATAAGCAGTAGAACAGGAGAGAGGCAGATTATCAATAAAACAGATCCACTGATATCCATAATTTTCTTTATGGCAAGTGCAAATGAGTTATGTGGAATATTAATAAAAGTCAGGAACTTCTGATTCCCGATAATGGTTTTTATAGCGTTTGTTAATTTATTATTCTGACCGGTATAATTTAAACTGAATACCACGCCCAACTCTTCACAGGATCTGACAGTATTTCTTACCTCTGCCGGAATCACCTTGGTTTTAAAATAAAGTACTTCATCAATTATATCGACTTCCATCAGGTCATTAAGTACTGCTAAATATTCATCAGGCAGAAGGATTATTGCCTTCTCATACTTTTGTTTTATCTGTACTGAGCCTGTAAAAATTGCGATTATTCTGTATCCCCACTCTTTATATGAGATCAGACTTTCAATAAATGGGATGGATGAATCATCGGCAATTAAAACCACATTAATATGGTTATATCCCTTTGCCCTGTAAATCTTAAATACTTTATATTCAAATGATCTGATAAAGAAAAGGAACAGAAGGCCAAAAATTGCAAACTCTATAAGGAACAGGCGGGAAATCAGATAAAGTTTAAAAACAAAATAAAATACCAACAAAAAAGTAACAATCAATACTGTCGATTGGAAATATTGATAGAAGAGTACTCCGTAACGTTTTGTTCTTGGAATTTCAGCAACCTGGATTAAATAGAGGATCACAAGCCAGAGGGGAAGGATTAAAATGAAAAGCTTAAGAGTTCTGCTTTTAAGGAAAAAGAAAGCTACCTCCTCATGATAATTTAAATAAAAAGCGCACTGGAAAGCCATCGCAATTGCAAGGATGTCAATTGAGCCAAGCACAATACTTAACATCTTCCATTTTTTCAAAAATGGAATTATTTTATAACGATCCAGGTAATTAAAAATATCCATAATCAGGTAAACTTCACTATAAATTAGTTCTGATTAAATGATTAACAAAATCAAGAAAACGATTTCGAATATGTGATTAATTATCAGCGGTACGAAGGCTTCGTGCGCAGAAATATGTCAGACCATCAAGTTCAGTCATATCAACTACTTTAAAGCCATGTTCGCCTAAAAGTAATGAAACGCTCCTTTCGGACATGTACTTATTGGTCCTTGAATCAATCATATTGTATATCATGTTCAACAATGGGCTACTTGACACAATACCGTTTTCTATAGCATCAAAATTCTTTTTATAGTAGGAGTCCGAGGGAGCAGCGCTCAACACAAAGCCGTTCTGCTTTTTATTGTTGACAAAACACCCTATAAAATTGCAGTTAGGCGGAAGAATATGGAAGCTGGAATGAAGAAAGTCCTTAAGTTGCTTTATCTGGTTGAGTTCCTTTAAGTTAATAACTGTTTTGACATCAGTCATTTCTTCAGCATCATAATAAAAGTGGTGAAGAGAAGAAAGAACAACAAGATTTGGATCTTTTTCGAGGCCTAACAATTCAATATACTTAACAAAGTTTTCGCAATCTTCGGTTGCAAGGAGTTTCAGACCAGGATTATTCCTAACTAAATCTAACGAAGTGCCACCTAAATTGACCAGAGTATTAATGCTTTGATTATTAATAACATCCAGATTGTCTATCGTAATACTGTTTCTCATCAAATTTGTCTTTAACTTCAGAAAATAAAATTAAACATTAGGATTATCTCAGTCAATAGGTAAGACGCCTACAGCGGCAAAAGATGGTATTTTTGAAATTTAGTTAATCAATGAAATATATGGTTATATCATTGAAAAATTTCCATTTATAACTGAAATTGTTCTTTTTGTCAAAATATATTGAAATTTATTAAGGAATTTCATATAATATGATGCATCAGTATGGTTGTTAAACATATAGATCACAAAATCAGAATGTTACATTCAGTTTGAACTACTTGAATGAGCTAAAAAGAAAATATTGACTTTTTGACCAACAATAGCAAAATTTGGATGAAAATTCATATTATTCAATAAATACACTATTTTTTTAACAGAATCTTATATCAGTGACGGAATAATTACGCAACTAAAGCCGCTTTTTAAGGCTGAATCTATTAATATTCCTCCCTCTTTTAAAGTATGATTTTCTGCCTGCCGGAAAACTCATAAAAAATCTGGAACTTTAAACCATCTGAAAATATTTGATCAAATTAACCCGACTTTGATAAATATATTTATAAAGAGGCAATATTAATTGATGATTGGTATTTAGAATTTGATTAAGATATGATATTGTATTAAAGTAAGTTTTAAATTTGGTGATTATTTTAGACTGATAAATTCAAATTGTTTTAAAGTCATCAAAAAAATTAAAATGAAAGATTTTCAGAGTTTAATAATTGAAGAGACACCCAAAACTCCACATATTGAACTAAATCCTCTTACAGGTGACTTTATTTTTTCCGGGAAGTCAATTCCTGAAAACGCTGCCAAAGTATACGAGCCTATACTTAATTGGGTAAATGAATATATCATGCATGCAAGACCAACAACAAATCTGCGGCTCAATCTGGAATATTTCAATACTTCCTCATCATTATGGCTGGCAAAAATATTTAAAGTACTGGCAAAAATTAATGAACCTGATTATGTTTTACTTTTTCACTTGTATTTGCCGGTTGATGAATTTGATGAAATGAAAGAGTTTGAGGATATAAAAGAGGCTTTTTTCCCAATAGCAGATGTTTTGCAATTTGCAATACCAAGCATTGGCTTAAAACTTTATGGGACAAATGATGCCGATGAAATAGTAAAGGATAAATTAGTATTTGTCTAACCGCTTTTTATTTTTTACCTCCGTTTAAACCGACTACCTGAGTACTTTTATTTGAATAGATTTACATCCAGTGATCTGGTATTATTCTTAAATGATACCACAAATGACTGGGGATAACCCGATTTTCTGCACATATTTTGGAGCGCTGTAGCAGGCGCGAGAGTGCTGAATTCACCTATAGTATAGCGGGGGGCACCAAGATATACATATTCGTATATTTTATATTCCGTGCCATTTATAATCATTTCTTTGGATTTTTTTTGACTTGTTCCCGGAAGAAGTTGTACTCTGTAAATCACAACATCTTTTTGTCCGGCAGCTGTTGGGACAGGTTTGTTTATTGGGGTAACCTTATTTTCAGCCGGCCTGATATTTGTTTCACTTTCGGCAACAGTGGTTTTTTCAGTTGTACTCTTAATTTTAGTACTTTTTTCAGGAAATTTTGCTGCGCTTGTTTTTGTATCTTCTGTCCGGGGCTTCGTCCTTGGAGACTCTTCATTAGTCAACTTGACTTTATTATCTGGCAAAATGGCGATAACGCTGGTTTTTGGTACAGGTTTACCGTTAAATACAGATGACAGAGTCAATAAATTTCTATCCGCAATATCCTGTTTTAATTTAACTCTGAATAATTGCATACCATCTTTACTTGATTTTTGCCGTCTTGTAAAGAACGCAGTCTTCCCATCCATTTTATTAATGGTAAATGCTATATCATCTTTGTCGGAGTTTATCTGTTGCGACAGGTTAATTGGTTTATCCCAGTTTACCCCATTGAACTTACAACTAAAGATATCATAACCTCCGTATCCGGGTAGCATGTCAGACGAGAAAAACAGATTGTTTTCAGAATCGAGAAACGGGAAAAATTCATTACCCGGTGTATTTATAAGCTTTCCAAGATTCTCAGGCGAAGACCATTTCCCATTGGATAACCTCGAAATAAAAAGATCCATTCCACCAAAAGAACCCTCTCTGTCTGAGGCAAAGACCATCATCTTCCCATCAGATGATAAGGTGGGATGAGAATATGTATAATTATCTGCACAAAAATCCAGAGGAATGCTCTCCTCAGTTAATCCTGTGCGGCCGTCGCTATCTGGTACGAACCTTGCCATATAGATCTTTTCCTTCTTATCTTTTTTTGGAAATTTTGTAAAATATACAGTATCAAAATTGTGGCTAAACGTCATGGCTTCACATGGATATGAAAATGAAGATAGTGGAGAAAATTTCAAATGTTTACCTTCTACAGAATCCTCAAAAAATGCATAATATGCTTCCACCATTCCGAAGGAGATTTGATTTGGAGTCATTTTCCTTTCATATTTCGACATGGAGAGGAACAAAATGTCATTTTTATAAAACTGCACACCAGAAGAAGGTGGAAGAATTCTGAGTCTGAAAGAATCCACAATAATAAGACGGCTTAAATTTGTCGTATCATATCCGGTAGTTGCAGGAGACCTTAGATGTACATCACTGTTGTCATTTTTAATGATAATACCTGAAGACAGCAACACTAACATCAGGATACTAAAAAGTGTTATTTCAGGAATTCTCTTCATGGAATAGTTATTCATTAGTTTTACCAGTGGCTATGATTAGAAAACCTCGATTTACCAGGTTGAAAAGTTAAACCTGCTGTAAATTCCACAATGGGGGCCTTTTTATAAAACGCTACTTTTTTTGGTAATTCATAATAAGCTGCTACAAAAAACCCGGGATATCTGAATTGGGAAAAAAATGAGATTTTCCCATCACTGTGGAAAGATGCTCCAAAACAAAAATCCTCCATATAAAGCTTAATTATAGGATTTATATTGGCTGATTTTTTTCTGATAACAGAGTCATTACTAAAAATCAGGACTGAAGGTTCAAGAACCATATTAAGCGATCTACTCAGAAGAATCTTGTAACCGGCGGTAAAAAAATACTGCCTGGAAACCGGTATCTTAAAAATTTCCAAAGTATCTGATTTCCATGGATTTCCAAGTATATTAGTAGAGGATAACCCAGTAAAAAAATTGGTTCCATAATAGTATACCCCTAGGTCAAAATCGGGAAAAAAAGTTTTCTTAAAAGAACGTGCCGGCCCGGTTAAATCATTATCAAGCATATTGTATACCCCTTTAACGGAGACACCAAATGAAAGAAATGAAAGATTTGCCTGATTTAAAGGTAACTGATATGAAAATGCGCCACTTATTCCAAGATTTCGGGATAATCCGTCAATATCTTTATAAATCGAGCCACCGACTCCTATGTTTTTAAATTCCAAAATATCAGGAGATGAGAAATAGCCTGATTGAGTCTTTGATAATCTTGTATTTCCGCTAAGAAGTTGCGTGTTGGATTTCCCCTGGAAAGTTGCATTAAGACCGATTGACAGGAAATCTTTGCTTCCGACTATTGCAGGGTTATAAATATATGGAGTAAAAACCCAGTAGGAGACCGGACTAAGGGGGTTCTGTTGCCCCTCTAAAATACCAAATGTTGAAACAAATACGAATGTAAGCAGGATTCTTTCAACAATCAGCACCTTGTTTTTTAAGTTCATATATTCCAAATATGCATGTTTTAAATCCTGATATTAAATATATTTAAAATTAGGATAACAGCTCCTAAAACCTTAAATGAACGTCAAATCCGGAATTTGTTTTTCAAATATACGAAAAGTAAATGTCTTTTTTGTATCAATAAAGAAATAATATTGTATACGGGAACAATTATAAATCAGGCAATTCGCCTAAAACAGATACTCCGTTAATTTGTGCTAATTGCTTTCTATTTCCAGACTTGAACTTTTTAACCCGTGTGAAGTTGCTTTGAGATTAATTTTACCTTCGACAATCCATCGCGATAAAAAGACTGAACCCGTTTCCATCCGCAAATGTCCAGACCTTAACAAAAAGCCAGGTTCCAGGGAAAAAAATTCTGTTTTTGAAAATAGCCTCTCCAGCCAATTCTTGCTTCACCAATGTAATCCAAGGCTGTCCACACAAAATCACCTGTTACATAAGGATGATTACCAAGAAATTCCCCGTTAATCCATCTATCTGCATTAATATAAACAGTTTGAACTTAAAGTCTAATGGATTAACTTTACTGGAAAATAGATACATCTATGATTGTAACATGTGTATATGTCCATGTAAAACCCGATGAAGTCAAGAACTTTATCGAGGCAACATCAGAAAATCATCATGAATCGGTAAAAGAACCGGGGAATCTTCGGTTTGACTTAATTCAACAGGCCGATGATCCGTCAAAATTCATGATTTACGAAGCATATGAATCTGAGGTCTATGCAGCTAATCATAAGTCCACAGTTCATTATCTGAAATGGCGTGATTGTGTGAAAGATTACATGGCTGAGCCAAGGTATGGTGTGAGATATAATATCATTGAACCAAATGACAGCTCGCGATGGTAAAGCCTTTTCAATTTTCACGTTTACCCAGGATTTATTTCAAAAGCGGACTAATTGCCAAACTACCTTCATTCGTACACGAATACGGCAACAGGATAGTACTGGTTACAGGAAAAAGTTCATTTCTCGGTTCAGCTCATGCCCTGGAGCTTTTTGAAGCTTTGAAGAAGGAAGGTATTGCATATTTTGTTCTTCCGGTTACGGGAGAACCATCTCCCGATATTATTGATAGTGCCACCAGCGCGTTCAGAACAGAGAAAATTGATCTTGTTGCAGGGATTGGCGGAGGAAGCGTGATTGATTCAGGGAAGGCAATTTCGGCTATGATGGACAGGTCAGAATCTGTTGTTGAATTTCTTGAGGGCATTGGAAATAAGGAACATCCTGGAACCAAATTACCCTATATTGCTATTCCCACAACCGCAGGTACAGGAAGTGAAGCTACCAAAAATGCCGTTATCTCCAGAATAGGGAAGAACGGATTCAAAAAATCCCTGCGCCACAATAACTTTGTACCTGACATAGCTCTTGTTGACCCTGAACTAACTTTGCATTGTCCTAAAGATATTACTGCTTCAAGCGGAATGGACTGTTTTACGCAGCTTGTCGAAGCTTACCTTTCTGATAAATCGAATGATTACACAGATGCCCTGGCCATTGAGGGACTAAAAGCAATAAAACCATCATTAATAAGAAGTTACAATAACGGTGAAGATATAGAAGCCAGGACAGGAATGTCTTTCGCCGCGCTGACTTCAGGAATCTGTCTGGCAAATGCGGGTCTTGGTGTTGTGCATGGTTTTGCGTCTTCAATAGGAGGTATGTTTGATATTCCTCATGGTCTGATTTGCGGGACTCTCATGCCAAAGTCAAATGAGATTAATATCAGGGAACTAAGGAAAAATGACAAAAACCATGTCGCACTAAAAAAATATGCAATTCTCGGGAAATTATTTATTGACAAAAGCGGTCATAGTGAGGTGTATTATACAGACGGTTTTGTGAACTACCTGCATAATCTTACAAATGATCTGCAATTGCCCGGTTTACGAAAATCGGGCCTTGATGAAGAGAATGTCAGTATAGTCTGCTCCATGACTGAAATTAAAAACAATCCCGTTAAATTAGCTTTCGAGAATTTAGTTGAGATACTGCTTAAGAGTCTTTAGAAATAAATATCACTGTTCGCTAATATATTATAAAACCACTTGTATGAAAACAAAAACCTTATTAACTGTTTTTTTATTTGTTTCAATGTTATTCACAACACAGTTCTCATTAGCTCAGGTTCCTAAAGAAACAGATGCTCAGAAAGATGAACGAATGAAATGGTGGACCGATGCGCGTTTTGGAATGTTCATTCACTGGGGCTTATATGCTTTACCTGCCCGTCACGAATGGGTAAAGAATGCTGAAAGGATGACTAACGATCAGTATCAGAAGTATTTTGAAATGTTTGATCCCGATATGTGGGATCCCCATGAGTGGGCCAAAATGGCAAAGGCTGCAGGAATGAAGTATGTGGTTCTTACCGCCAAGCATCATGAGGGATTCTGTATGTTCGACTCCAGATTTACAGACTATAAATCAACAAATACTCCATATGGGAAAGACATATTAAAAGAATACGTGGAGGCATTCAGAGCAGAAGGTTTAAAGGTTGGGTTCTATTATTCACTTCTTGACTGGCATCATCCGGATTATACAATTGATAGTAATCATCCGCAGCGTCAGACATCTGATTCTGCGTATGCACGTTTGAATAAAAGCAGGGATATGAGCAAATATCGCGAGTATTTAAAAAATCAGGTCCGGGAGCTGCTTACAAACTATGGGGAGATAAGTATCATCTGGTTTGATTTTTCTTTCCCTGGCAAGAATGGGAAGGGCCATGATGACTGGGATTCTGAAAACCTCCTGAAGATGGTCCGTTCACTTCAACCAGGAATTATTGTCGACGATCGTCTTGACCTCGATAATGTTGCAGGTGGATGGGACTTCACCTCACCTGAACAGGTACAGGTTTCAAAATGGCCTGAAAGGAATGGTAAAAAAGTTTCATGGGAAACATGCCAGACATTTTCAGGTTCCTGGGGTTATTATCGCGATGAATTTACCTGGAAAAGCCCGGCACAACTTCTTGAATTGCTGATAGAATCTGTCAGTAAAGGAGGTAATTTATTATTGAATGTGGGTCCAACTGCACGCGGTGTTTTTGACTCCAGAGCCCAGGACAGGTTGAAAGCGATGGGTGAATGGATGAAATTCAATAATCGTTCAATCTATGGTTGTACAGAAGCTCCATCGGATTTTGCTGCACCGGCAAACACGCTACTAACTTATAATCCTGTAACTAAAAGATTATATGTTCATTTGCTGGCATATCCCTTAGGGAACCTTACCTTGTCCAATATGGCTGATAAAGTTAAATATGTACAGTTTTTGCATGACGCTTCAGAAATAAGATTCGGGGCAGGGAGCGAAGAGGCCAAAAACGATTTGATCCTCTCACTTCCGGTACTGAAACCTCAGGTGGAAATACCGGTGCTCGAGGTATTTCTTAAGTAATTTTCACCGAATCATACACCACCACCCTTTCCCACAACTCCTCACATTCGTCAATGAATATGAGATGGGTGGGATGTGTCTGGTAAATATCCTGATCCTCTTTGCTCTTAAAAGTAAGAAGCAGGGAGTAAGAATATGTGCTGTCGATTACTCCACGATCAGTACCTGCCGGCGTACCGAGGTGTTTTCCGATTATTGTCTAGATAGTGATTAGTTTTTTCAGACCATTTTCGAATTTCAGACTGATCTCACGGGTTACCGGTTTTTTTAACCAGAAATAGACATGGTGCACAAAATAATCAAGTGGTTTTGCCATATTTTTAGCTTTTAGTTTCGGCTTTTTGAACGTTAAATACTCAAGTAATGCTTATCAGTGGTAATTTAAACATTGCGAAGATAGCAAAATTGGTAAAATGAAACTTTCATCAGCATGTTTCACATAAATCCTGTAAATTTGAAAAACTAATGGATTTATAGAAGATGGGAATAATACTCTATATATTACTTGGCCTGATATCAGGTGCATTGATTGCTTATCTTGCCACAAAGTCGGGATTAACCACTTTACACCAGAGAGAATTACTCTTAAAAGTCGAGGAAATTAATATGCTTGGCAGGCAGAACAGTGTTTTACAGGCGAAGGTCGAAGCACAGGCAAATAGTCTGGATGAGGTAAAAAAAGCAATGGTAGATACCTTTAAATCAGCTGCTTCAGACGCATTGACTCAAAATAACAAACAGTTTATTGATCTTGCAAAATCTCATCTCGAAACTCAGGTAAAAGAGGCTGAAGGAAATCTTGATGAACGCAAGTCCGCNNAATATTCAGATAACCAATGCCAGTTTGCAGAAGGAAACAGGGGCCCTGGTAAATGCTCTGAGAAATCCGAGAGTCAGAGGAAGATGGGGTGAGATTGGTTTAAAACGGGTTGTTGAGTTTTCAGGGTTATCTGCTCATTGCGATTTTGTCGAGCAGGCATATACAGAAGGAGAAGACTCGGCTCTTAAACCCGACATGATCATAAATCTGCCGGGGAACAGTCATGTTGTGGTAGATTCAAAATTGCCACTAGATGCATATTTGCAGGCACTCGAAACAGATGATGAAAACTCACGGAATCTTCTTTTTGCTAAACATGCCAAAGATCTGAGGGACCATGTGAACAGACTAAGTAAAAAGCAGTACTGGTCTCAGTTCCAGAATACGCCCGACTTTGTTGTGCTGTACATGGAGGTTGAGTCTGCATTGAATGTGGCGTTGATGACAGATAAGACTTTGCTCCAGGATGCAATGAATAATAAAATAATCTTAACCACGCCTACAACACTGATCGTAGTTCTTAAGTCGGTGGCAATGTCGTGGCAACAGCATAATATTACAGAAAATGCTTTGCAGATAATGGAAGCTGCGATGGACTTTTATGGAAGGGTAAATGTGTTTGCCGATCATCTCGATAAAGTAGGTGGAGGTTTAAAAACTGCACTTAAAGGATATAATGATGCAATTGGTTCATGGGAAAGCCGGGTGCTGCCTGCAGGAAGAAAGTTGGAACAATTAAAGGCGACAGATAATAAGAATGTGTTACCTGATTTTGAAATTCTGGATAAACCCGTACGTGAACTGAAGAAATCTGAAGAGTAATTATAAATACCTGAAATGTTAAATTATATTAAATTATCAAACTTCGCATACATCAATCTTATCATCCAATGAAATTTTAAATATCTTTAGGGGTTGTTAAAACATCTTTTATTTAAGAATCCCAATCCAATAATGACCCCGATTTTCCTGTTTGTCACCGATTCGAATTCATAAGTAATAGATTCTCACAAATATATTTTTCAAGGCTTTAGTTACCTTGGGGTGATATTTTAAACAAAAAGAACCTAGCCGGAATATTTTGCTTGTGCCGATTGTCATATGAAAATAAACCATAAACTAAAAAACTATTTTTAATAATGCTGAACTTCCCTGGTGGTATATGAATATTCTTAGACAGACAATCCTATAAACTACCAGTGATGCTTAATTAGCTACTAGTGACCTTATTAATGAACAGAAATAATCTACTCTTCATATTCTTATTGACCATTTTTACTGGTACCGTTTTCTACTGTNNGAAAATCAGATTCTTTATAATGGTAAATTATGGCATAATCTTTATCACAAAATCAAGGGAGATCAATTCCTTTTTTCCAATTATTATTTGCCAGGTTCACTGACAATTAATTATAGATCATATAATAATTTAGGCATTAGCTATGATATTTATAATGATGAGATTATCACTATAACAAATCATGGTTCTATTTTACAGCTGAATAAGGAAATGGTTGACAGTTTTTCTCTGGTCTATAACTTTAAAACATACAGGTTTAAAAACACTGTGGAAGATAGCCTGCCAGGTATTAAAGGTTATATTAATGTATTATATAAAGGAAGATCAGCATTGTATGTGAAGTATAAGAAAGAGATTCAATCATTAGCTGTTGATAACAAATACGATTTATTTTATCAGACATATCGCATCTATTTCGTGAAAGGTGGGAAAGTTAATCAGATAAACAGCAAAAATGAACTTTTAAAGGTTTTATATGAAGATAAAGCTCAAATTAAAGATTTCATAAAAAAGAATAAATTAAAGATTTCAAAAAAGGAACCAGAGAGTTTTATTCCGGTAATCAGATATTATGATAATTTAAGCCGCTAGACCTGTATTTATGAAATTAAAGATACATATACTCATCTTAATCTTGTCCTTATCAGTAAATCTTGGAGCTCAGGAAAAATACAGGATAGCATCAAATTACAAAGATATTTCGTTTATAGATTTCGTTACAAGAGTGGAGAGTATTCTTCCTGTAAAATTCTTTTACAGGGATGACTGGGTAAAGGATCTGAAGTTAGGAGATTATCAGGGTTGCACGACTCTTTCATGTGTTATGGACAGTCTTTTGAAAGGAACTTCTCTCCATTATTATATTGATGATTCTGGAAATATTGTGATTACAAATAATTATGAGGTTAAAATCTCAAATACTGCAGTAGATAAAAGCGATAAGTTCCTTCCTCCATCGGATTTTTCAGGCTCATCTGAAAACCAGCAGATAGCAGGGAATGCATCGGTAGAAATAGGAAATCCGGCTGAAAAAAACAAAACGGGGAATGTAGTTATTTCAGGATATATCAAAAACAAATCAACTAAGGAACCTGTTGCCGGAGTGACGGTATACATTCAGCAACTCTCAATAGGAACAATTTCCAACGAATATGGATTTTATACTTTAAGAGCACCCCGTGGAGTTCATGTACTGCATTTCTCATTCGTTGGGATGAGAGAAAAAGTTGTCAATCTGAATCTTTATGGAAGCGGTGAACTCAATATTGACATGAACAGTGTTTTGATTCCATTAAAAGAAACAGTTGTGTCAGCTCAGAAAAGTGTTACACTCCAGAGGTTTGAAGTCGGAGTAGAAAAAATCAATATAGCGTCCTTTAAATTATTGCCAACATCCATGGGTGAATCAGATATAATAAAAAGTGTCCTGTTAATTCCTGGTGTTCAGTCTGTAGGCGAAGGTTCAGCAGGTTTTAACGTAAGAGGCGGGTCGGCTGATCAGAACCTGATTCTTCTGTACGGGGCGCCAATATACAATTCCTCGCATTTCTTTGGATTCTTTTCTGCTGTCAATTCCGATATAATAAATGATGTTACATTATATAAAGGTGGTATCCCCAGCCGGTATGGAGGAAGGATCTCTTCGGTTCTCGATATCGGATCAAAAGAAGGAAACAGAAATGAATTTGCAGGCAGTGCAGGCATAAGTCCCATAACCGCACATATATGTTTGGAAGGGCCGATTATAAAAGATACCCTTGCTTATATCCTTACTGCGCGTACTACTTACTCAAACTGGATTTTCGGCCTGATCCATAACCCATCTCTTCAGAACAGCAGGGCATCGTTCTATGACTTGAACGGCAAACTGACTTACGATTTTAATAAAAACAATAAAATAGACTTTTCTGCCTACACCAGTCACGACTCTTTCAAATTCAACTCCGACACAGTATACAGTTATAACAACAATATTGTTGCATTAAAATGGCGTCATTTTTTCACAAGCAGATTTTTTTCTGCCATTTCAATTTACAACAGTTCTTATAATTATGACATTTCGAGTCAGAATATACCGGCAGAAGCATTTGTTCTTTCTCATAAAGTGAACAATTCCGGGTTCAACGCAGATTTTAACTGGTTCCTTGGAAGAAATGAGATTAATTTTGGTCTCGACATTAAGCGATATGCTATTCTTCCGGGAAGCTATCTTCCTAACAGCGATTCATCACTTGTTTTACCACACACAATTGAAAAAGAGCGGGCGTGGGAAGGAGCATTATACATTGATGACAAATTTCTTCTGACAGACTATTTGTCGGTTAATATCGGTATGCGGATGTCAGCTTACTACTCTTTTGGTCCACAATCGGTTATGATCTATAATTCTGATTATTCAAAAAGCACATCAACAATCACCGACACCTTAAATTTCAAGTCAGGTGAAGTCATAAGTAAATACGGAGGACTGGAGCCAAGAGTCTCATTGAATTTCCGTATTTCCAGCAAGAATTCCTTTAAAATTAATTATAACAGAACACGACAATACCTGCATCTGCTTTCAAATTCAACATCAATATCTCCGACAGATACCTGGAAGCTCTGCGATTATTATCTGAAACCCCAGATAGGCGACCAGGTTGCACTTGGCTTTTATGAACTGTTATTTAAAAATAGTTTCGAAGCTTCTGCAGAGGTGTACTATAAGGGAATCAGGAATATGATTGATTTTAAGGGAGGTACAAATCTGATTATGGATGATAACATTGAGAAGGATATTGTAAACGTTAAGGGTAAAGCATATGGTTTGGAACTGATTCTTAAAAAGACCGAGGGAAAAAGCCGCTATAGCATTGGTTATACATATTCCAGGACCTTCATTAAAAGCATAGGTACTTTTAGCGACGAAATTATTAATTCAGGAAGGTGGTTTCCTGCCAATTTTGATAAACCCAATGACCTAGTTGTTACATATAATTATTTGTTCTCACGCCGCTTCAGTTTCTCGGCAAACTATACATATAGCTCAGGCCGGCCAATAACATATCCTGTCGCGACGTATGATATCAGTGATAAGCTGCTCGTAGCCTATTCGGACCGGAATGAATACAGAATTCCTGATTATTCAAGGCTTGATCTCTCTTTTAAAGTTAGCGGAAATCTCAGGTCGCATAGAATTGCTCATCCTAACTGGACATTCTCGGTCTATAATATTCTCGGGCGGGGAAACATATATTCAATTTATTTTAGAAATGATGGGAATATGGTAAAGGGATACAAACTGTCAGTATTTGGCAGAGCAATTCCTTCTCTTACTTTTAATTTTGACTTTTAAATAATTATGAAACATTTTAACCGAAATAATTTATTGATTTTCAAGCGACTTATAAGAAAATGTATACAGTCTAAATGTCTTATTCTTTTTTTAATCTTTCTTTTATTGAACTGTTGCATCACCCAGTTTATTCCCCAAACGAATGAAGATAAACAGTTACTTGTTGTTGAAGGTTTAATAACTGATCAACCGGTAATAAATACTATAAAACTGTCAAAATCCCTTCCTCTTGGAACAATAAACACGTCAAACCCTTTAACTGGCTGTAATGTTTCAATCTCCGATGATCTTGGCAATACATATCAACTCAGCGAAACTTATTCCGGAACCTATGTTACTGACCCGGCATTATTTAAGGGTGAAATAGGAAGAAAATATTCTTTGCACATCAAAACAACCACTTTAGATCATAATTATAATTACGAATCATTACCGGAGGAGATGAAACCTGTTCCACCTATCGACAGCGTTTATTATGAAAAAAAGGTAATTAGTGAAACTGAGGGGATCTCGAATCAGGAGGGTTGCCAGGTTTATTTAAATACACATGATCCTGCAAATGTGTGTAAGTTCTTCCGGTGGGAATACTCTGAGACGTGGAAATTTCATATACCGTATCAGGTAGTGAATCGAGACTGCTGGATATCGAATAATTCCAGTGTGATTAATATAAAAAACACTTCTGTTCTTGAACAAGACAAGATCGAACGATTTCCTCTACTTTTTATTTCGAACCAGACAGACAGGTTAAAGGTAAAATACAGCCTGTTAGTGAACCAATATTCTTTGAATGAAGATGAATACCTCTATTGGGGAAAATTGCAAAATATGTCAGAACAGGTGGGTGGTCTTTATGATATGGTACCATCTGGTATTCCCAGCAATGTGTATTGTATTGATAATCCAAATGAAAAAGTTCTTGGTTATTTCAGCGTTTCGGCCAGTTCATCCAAACGGATTTTTATAGAAGATCATTTTGCGGGTATTTATACTCAGTACACTAATGATAAATGTGTTACTGATACTATTTACGGTAATGGCATTATTCCATATCTGAATTTAGGGGTCTGGGTATTAATGACCAATATTATGCCTCCTGTCAGAGTTATAACAGATATCAAAGGTTGTGCAGATTGTACTGTCAGAGGCACAATTATTGAACCTGATTTTTGGAATGAAGGTAAGTAACAGACTATCGACGAAAGTATAATAAATGAAAAAAAAATTAAGACCAGCGGTTTTTTTTCTGATTCATTTCCTGTTTTTGAATTGTATCTATGGTCAGATTCCGGCGAATATGACAGATTATCTTCGTCAAAAATTTTTGAATTATATCACATCGGTTCCCAGGGAAGAAATATATATACACTCCGACAGGGACGAATATATATCAGGAGAAGATCTGTGGTTTAATATTTATTTGATTGACAGGCAGAGTTTTAAACCCTCATCCGGCAGTAAAATTGCCTACTTTGAACTGCTTAACCCCGAGAACCGCCCGATAGTTCAAAAGAGGATACTGCTTGATGGGGGTTTTGGCCCTGGACAGATTGTTCTTCCCGATACTTTGAGTAGTGGGATATATACAATCAGGGCATATACCAACTGGATGAAAAATTTTCTTCCTGTTAATTGCTTTACAAAGGATATTCATATCTATAATGCTTTCAGTTCCAGGTCATTTAAAGAAAAGAAATATTCAGAAAGGAAAAATTCAGAAGGCGCAAGCGTTGATTATTATCATGCTGTATCAAATGCCGGTCTTACTCTGAGAGCAAATAATCTGAAACCAGATATTCTGGAAATTGATGTAGTAACTGATGAAAAATATCGTACCGAGAATAAAAATCAGTTTTATCTGTTTATTCAGACTCATGGAAATATTAACTATGTAAGCTTTGAGGGGATAACAGACGAATACACCAAAATCTTTATTAATAAAAATCAACTCCCGGCCGGAATTAATCAAATAACTGTTTTTAATGCCAAGGGTCAGCCTGTTGGTGAAAGGTTCATTTACACGCCTGAAAAAGAGGATCCTGTTGCGACGATTCAGTCGACCGACAGTTCTGGGCTCAGGGATAAAATTTCTCTTGATTTTACTTTTCCGGATACAATACCAAATAAATTGAATTCAAATAATTTAAGCATATCTGTTGTCGCCAAGACAAATAACCAGTTCTTCCCCGATATTAATGATTATATGATCTTTGGTACCGAATATGGTTTGTTGCCAGAGGATGTATTTAAAGGTATAAAATTTAGCAAAATAGCTCCAGAAATCGTTGATAGTCTTCTTCAATCAGCTAAAAGCAACTGGTTGGACTGGAACGCTATCTTGTCAGGAGAGGCGCCTGTTTATAAATACAAAATCGAAACAGAAGATTATTACCTCTCAGGCAAACTTTTAACCGGCGGTCAGAAAGAAAAAGATTCCGACAGGTACGTATTATTGTCTCATCCTGGCAAAATAGCTGATTTTCAATATGCCAGAACAGACAGGGAAGGGAATTTCAGCTTTAAAATTAAAATTGATGATAAAATCAATGATATAATTATCCAGCCTGATGAAGTGACTAAAAATCAATCTGTTAATATTGAATCATCATTTTCGGATAAATATCTTAAATCAGAGAGATTGGTTGATTCAACCAGTAAACCGATACCCGGGTATATTTCAACCTGGAGTGTAAACCACCAGGTAATGAAAATTTATGGAACTTCTTCTATTGGAGAACCAATCAAACCGGATATTTTGCAACCGGAGACTAGGAGATTTTATGGGAAACCTGATCAGGAATTGAATATGAAAGACTACATTACTCTTCCTGTCATGCAAGAGGTCTTTTTCGAGCTTTTGGTCGGTGTTTTTCTGAAAAATAAAAAATCGGGTTATGAGATAACAATTTCTGATCCGGAAAATACTAAAGTTTATGAAACGCCACCTTCATTATTCGTTGATGACGTAGAAGTAAAAGATCCCTCGGTAATAGCCGGACTGGATCCTGAGATTGTTGAAAAAATAGATGTTATAAGAGAAAGGTATTTCGTTGGTGATTACTTTTTTTATGGAATTGTGAACATTATAACTAAGGCAGGAGATTTTAGCAATGTGACTCTGCCTGATTATGCTATCAGGTTGTCATACAGAGTCATAGAGAAAGTTAATTCGTTTATTTCCCCCGATTATTCATCTACAGAGATGAAGAAAAAAAGGATTCCGGATTTCAGAAATACAATCTATTGGAATCCTTCAGTTAAACCAAACCAGGATGGTAAGGCAAGAGTTGAATTCTGGAGCTCTGATAATAAAGCTGACTATTTGATTAATATTCAAGGTATTACACAGGATGGAAGACTTTTTTCATTTCAGAAAAACATTAAGGTTAAATAAGCTGGTAATTAGCTCACCCGACCTGACTTTGTATCATCTGAACCCCGTATTAGACATAGAACTGAAAAACAATATTTTGTTAAGCTCTAGTGGGATCCTGAGATTGAAATTTTTTGATTAGTTATCTGAAATATCAATTGGCTGTTGGCATTAGATTAACAAATTTGTAAATTAGAGTTCTGGAAAGTATTAGTGTAAAAGTATTAATTGGTTACATGATGAAAAAAGCATTTTTGATTTTCATTCTTGGTTTAGTGCACTTATTAACACATGCACAATCTTATCCATTTCAGAATATAAATCTATCTGAAGATGAGAGGATCAGAAATCTCATTTCGCTTATGACTTTAGATGAGAAGATTAATAGTCTTTCTACACGAATTTCTGTTCCCCGTCTGGGAATAAAAGGAACACATACTGTTGAGGGACTTCATGGTCTGGCTTACAGTGGTCCTGCGAACTGGTCGGTGAAAGGAGCAAAAGCTTCCCCAACAACAACCTTTCCACAGGCAATTGGACTTGCTGAAATGTGGGACCCTGAAATGATTCAGAAGGTTGCAGGATGGGAGGCTACTGAAAGCAGGTATCTTGCCCAGAATAAAAATTTTGGAATTTCAGGATTGATAGTTTTTGCCCCAAATGCAGACATGGGCAGGGATATCAGGTGGGGAAGAACAGAAGAGTGTTATGGGGAAGATCCATTCCTGACCGGTACTCTTGTAACTGCTTTTGTTAAAGGACTTCAGGGAAGTAACGCGGTCTATTGGAAAACTGCCTCACTCATGAAACACTTCCTTGCAAACAGCAATGAAAATAACCGTGTATATACCAGTTCTGATTTTGATGAAAGGTTATTCCGCGAATATTATTCTTATGGATTTTATAAAGGTGTAACTGAAGGTGGATCACAGGCTTTTATGGCTGCCTACAATAAATATAATGGTATTCCGTGTACAGTTAATCCGGTCCTGCGTAACGTAACAATGAAAGACTGGGGATTAAGAGGTATAATATCAACTGACGGAGGAGCATTTAAACAGCTTGTTACCACCCATGCATATTACACTTCATTGACAGTGGCTGCTGCTGAATGTATTAAAGCCGGTATAACAATGTTTCTCGATGATTACAGGTCTTCAATTAAAGATGCATTGGAAAAGGGGTTGATAACTGAAAAAGATATTGAAGAAGCTATTTATGGAAATTTCAGAGTTCTGCTTAAGTTAGGATTATTGGATAATTCATCACAAAATCCTTACACTGAAATAGGTATTGCAGATACTGTTGCTCCGTGGACAAAGGAGGAAGCACGGGAACTGGCCAGAAAGGCCACTGAAAAATCAATTGTACTGCTTAGGAATGAAAATATGCTTCTGCCGCTTCAGAAGGAGAAGATAAAATCAATTGCGGTGATAGGTCCCTCCGCAAATTCTGTCATATCAGACTGGTATTCTGGTACACCTCCGTACAGAATAGGTATTTTAAAAGGTATTAAAAATGTAGCTGGTGAAAATATTACCATCAGATTTGCGGCCAGTAATAAAGCTGATTCAGCAGTGATCGCTGCAAAGAATAGTGATATAGCTATTGTATGTATTGGTAACCATCCGCTTGGTTATGGATTGGGATGGGGACAAAACCATGTTGCAAGCGATGGTCGTGAAGATATTGACAGACAGGCAATTACTATTGAGCAGGAGGACCTGGTCAAACTGGTTCTCACTGCAAATCCCAAAACAATACTTGTTATGGTATCCAGTTTTCCGTATGCAATAAACTGGTCTAAAGATCATGTTCCGGCAATTTTACATGTCAGCCAGTCGAGTCAGGAGATGGGCAATGCAGTGGCTGAGGCGATTTTTGGAAATTTCAGTCCTGCCGGACGGTTGGTACAGACATGGATATCTTCGATTGATCAGTTGCCTCCGATTCTCGACTATAATATAAGGAATGGAAGAACTTATATGTATGATAAAAATGTACCACTCTATCCGTTTGGTTACGGGCTAACATACACAAGTTTTAAATATTCAGGATTAAAAGCTGAAAAAAACTCTCTTAAAAATAGTGAAGTGGTTAATGTCACTTTCAATCTTCAGAATACAGGAAACTTCGATAGTGATGAAGTGACTCAATTATATGTAAGTTTTCCTGAGTCAAAAGTAGATCGCCCGCGTATTGCGTTAAAAGGATTTAAGCGTGTATTCGTAGGTAAAGGAGAAACTATCAAGGTTTCCATTCCTCTTAAAGCCTCCGATCTGACGTACTGGGATATTGATAAACATGCATTTGTTCTGGAAAAAGGTGCAGTTAAGTTTTTTATAGGGTCATCATCTGAAGACTCTAAACTTCGGGGAGAGATTATGGTTCAATAACACCTTCAGCTTCTTTCCCTTCACGAATTATTTTCTTCAAATAAAATACACAGATGTCAAATACATGATAATTGTCATATATTTGATTTCTGTTTAACTTTCAGTAATAACTTGTGAAACGATTTTATCTCCATCATATATCTCCAGTTAAAATTCATAATAGTTGATTGGTTTGAATTAAATGAATATTCTAAAAAAATCAATATCGCTATAATATTTTCACATATTCTTTTAATTTTGCGACAAATTATATTATAACGGGTGATAATAGTTATAAATTGAAAAACAGTAAACCGGATTTTAGCAGGATTGCCATCAAGATTGGTAGTAATGTAATCACTCAATCGGATGGTTCACTTAATGATGGAAGAATTTTGCGTATCGTTGAGGATGTCGCTATTTTATATAAACAGGGAATCGAAGTTGTTTTAATCTCATCGGGAGCGGTGGCAGCGGGCAGGAGTGAGGTATCACCTTCAAAAAAAACAAACATTGTGGCTGCCAAACAGATATGGGCGGCAATCGGTCAGGTTAAACTGATGTCAAGCTATCAGTTTCTTTTCGGTAAATATGGGATTCAGGCTGGTCAGCTTCTGGCGACAAAAGAGAGTTTCAGAGACCGCAGACATTATCTGAATATGAAGAACTGTATTTCAGCTATGCTCGAGAATCATGTATTGCCGATTGTGAATGAGAATGATACTATTTCTATTAATGAGCTTATGTTCACTGATAATGATGAATTGTCAGGGCTTATTTCATCGATGATGGACTGTAAATCGCTTATCATTCTTACGAATGTTGATGGCGTTTATAATGGTGTTCCAGGAAAGAAAGGAACTGAACTTATTGCCAGGATAGATGAAGAATCCGGAGACCTGGATAAGTATATCTCTTCCGTAAAATCGGGATTCGGAAAGGGCGGAATGTTCACTAAATGTTCTATCGCCCATAAGATTGCAGCTCAGGGGATTGATGTTTTTATTGCAAACGGAATGCGTGATTCCATAGTAACAGATATTATCAGAAGGAAAGTGGTCCCGTATACTCACTTCATTGCTAATAGTAAAAGGGAAACAGGTGTGAAAAAATGGCTATCCCATTCCGATACTTTTGCAAAAGGTGCAGTGGTCATAAATAATGGAGCGAAGGATGCTTTGCTTGACAATAAAGCAACCAGCCTGCTAATGATCGGGATAATAAGGGTCGACGGGTTTTTCAGAAGTGGCGATATTGTGAGGATTGTTGATGAAGAGGGAAATAATGTAGGGTTAGGTAAATCGCAATACGATTCAAAAAAAGCTGAGCAGAATATTGGTGAAAAGCTTACTAAACCATTTATTCACTATGATTATTTGGTTATTAATGAGAAGAGCAAGTCATCTTTCCAGGAATAAAAATTAATTTTCTTTTAGTCGACTATCAAATGGATTGTACACCTCTATTTATAAAGGCAAAAAAAGCCAGCCGGGCATTAAATGTTCTGGAAAGGGATACTATTGATAAGATTCTATTGTCAATTGCCGAAAAGACTGTTGAAAATTCCAAATATATTATATCTGAGAATCAAAAGGATCTGATTATGATGGCAGAATCTGATCCCCGATATGACCGATTGATTCTGACGGAAGACAGAATTAATAGTATTGCTTCGGATATCCGTAACGTAGTTGACCTCCCGAGTCCCCTGGGTCATATTCTGATGAAAAATACGAGAGAGAACGGATTGATAATTTCAAAGATTTCGGTACCGTTTGGTGTTGTCGGCGTTATTTATGAGGCAAGACCTAATGTAACTTTTGATGTCTTTTCTCTTTGCCTGAAATCGGGGAATGTCTGCATTCTTAAAGGGGGAAGTGACGCAATCAACTCAAATACTGCTATCGTTAAGCTGATAATGGAAGTACTTCAGAAAAATGGAATTGACCAGGATATACTGACACTTTTACCCGCAGGGAGAGATGAAACAAATCAGTTATTGAACGCCAGGGAATATATCGACATTATAATTCCACGCGGAAGCAGGGGGCTCATTGATTACGTGAGGGATAATGCTTCTATTCCTGTAATAGAAACAGGGGCAGGGATTTGTCACACCTATTTTGATGAGTCCGGCGATAAAGAAAAAGGCCGTCCGATTATTAACAATGCGAAGACCCGCAGGGTGAGCGTTTGTAATGCTCTGGACTGCCTGATAATTCATCAAAAGCGTCTGGATGATCTGGCTTACATAGTAGGTCTCTGCTCTGATTCCGGGGTTGTTATTTATGCTGATGAAAAAGCTTATGAAGCATTGAGAGGCAAGTATCCTTCAGAACTACTTCAAAAAGCCACGAGTGAATCATTTGGTACTGAGTTTCTATCGTATAAAATGGCTATAAAAACTGTTAATTCATTTGAAGATGCAATAGAACATATATCTGATTATGGATCAAAACATAGTGAGGCTATTATTTCGGAGAACAAAAGCAATATTCAGTTGTTTTATATTCTGGTAGATGCTTCATCAATTTTTGCAAATGCCTCAACTGCATTTACTGACGGGTCGGAATTTGGACTTGGTGCTGAAATTGGTATTTCAACACAAAAATTGCATGCAAGGGGACCGATGGCACTTGAGGCTCTGACAACCTATAAATGGATTATTGAAGGAAACGGGCAAATAAGAAAATAAGCTATTAAAAATTAGAGCTTTATGATATTTGATTTTGAGATGATCGATTCTTTTTACAGAAAGTTGGACTCGCGAATACTGGAAATCAGGAAAAAGCTGAAGCGTCCATTGACTTTAAGTGAAAAAATTCTTTTCAGCCATGTTTATCTTCAAAATAAGGCAAGATCATTCAGCAGGGGCGTTGATTATGTTGATTTTATGCCTGACCGGGTGGCTATGCAGGATGCCACGGCACAGATGGCAATATTGCAATTCATGATGGCGGGAAAAGAGACTACTGCTGTTCCAACATCTGTTCATTGTGATCATCTGATTCTTGCACATTCAGGCGCGGTAGCTGATCTAAAATCAGCCGGAATAGTAAATAAAGAGGTATATGAATTCCTGAGTTCAGTATGTAATAAGTATGATATAGGATTCTGGAAACCGGGGGCCGGAATAATTCACCAGATCGTTCTTGAAAATTATGCCTTTCCGGGTGGAATGATGATAGGAACCGACTCACATACACCTAATGCGGGAGGACTGGGAATGATCGCCATTGGTGTGGGTGGAGCCGACGCCGTTGATGTGCTGGCAGGTATGTGCTGGGAATTGAAATTTCCAAAAATCATTGGGATAAAACTTACAGGTAAACTTAGTGGCTGGTCATCAGCCAAAGACATTATTTTAAAAATTTCCGGATTACTAACAGTGAAAGGGGGAACCGGTAATATTATCGAATATTTCGGGGACGGTGCCGAATCACTTTCGTGTACGGGAAAGGCCACTATCTGTAACATGGGAGCAGAAACAGGAGCTACCTGCTCTATATTTGGCTTCGATAATTCAATGACTGAATATCTTTCTGCTACTGGAAGAAAAGACGTTGCTGACCTTGCACTGAAGAATAAAACCCATCTGTCAGCAGACAGCGAAGTCTATGCTGATCCGTCCAGATATTATGATCAGTATCTTGAAATTAATCTTTCTGAACTTGAACCATATATCAACGGTCCTTATACTCCCGACCTGGCGACTCCTATCTCCAGTATGAAAGAGGAAGCTGTAAAAAACAAATGGCCTATAGATGTGGAAGTCGGACTCATAGGATCATGCACCAATTCATCATATGAAGATATCTCACGGGCAGCATCAGTGGTTAAGGATGCTCTGTCTAAAAAACTGGTGGCAAAATCTGAATTCACAATTAATCCGGGTTCTGAGCAGATAAGGTTAATTGCGGAACGGGATGGTTTCCTGGAATTATTCAGAAAAATAGGAGGTGAGGTATTCGCAAATGCATGTGGTCCGTGCATCGGACAATGGACACGTAAAGATTCAGATAATAACAAAGTTAATACAATCATCCATTCTTTTAACAGGAACTTTGCAAAACGCAATGATGCGAATCCAAACACTTATGCTTTTGTCGCTTCTCCTGAAATAGTTACAGCTATTGCTCTATCTGGCAAGCTTACTTTCAATCCAGTAACAGATTCACTGATTAATGCCGATGGTAAAGAGGTGCGTTTAGCCGAACCTGAAGGATTGAATTTACCGCCGGATGGTTTTGGAAATGTCAATTCGGGTTATCAAAAACCTGAACATGGACAAAATGGAGAGGAGATAATAATTGCTGCCGGTTCAGAAAGGCTGCAACTACTTTCTCCTTTTAAAGAGTGGGATGGGAAAGATTTCTTAAACCTTCCTTTGCTGATTAAAGCAAAAGGGAAATGTACAACCGACCACATTTCTATGGCAGGATTCTGGTTGAAATACAGAGGACATCTTGAGAATATCTCCGAGAATTATATGATTGGCGCTGTGAATTACTTTAATGATAAGACGAATAGTATCTTAAATCAACTTACCGGATCATACGAAACGGTCCCACGCACTGCCAGGGCATATCGCGATTCAGGATCAGGTTGTATAGTGGCCGGGGAGGAAAATTTCGGAGAAGGATCATCACGCGAACATGCTGCCATGGAGCCGAGATACCTGGGTGTTAAGGCTGTGCTGGTAAAATCATTTGCAAGAATTCACGAGACCAATCTTAAAAAGCAGGGTGTTTTGACATTAACCTTTCAGAACAAGGATGACTATAACAAAATAGAGGAAAATGACAGAATTGATATAACAGGGTTGTCAGGTTTTTCTGCAGGTAAGCCTTTGACTGTAACACTTACACATAGCAATGGAACAAAAGATGAATTCCAGGTAAACCACTCTTATAATGAATCTCAGATTGAATGGTTTAAAGCGGGAAGTGCGTTAAATATTATTAGAAAATCGAACAAAAAAATGTCTGAAAAAATAAAATTGATTGACGGGAAATTAATCGTGCCTGAGAATCCGGTGATCCCTTTCATCGAAGGGGACGGCACCGGCCCCGATATCTGGAAAGCATCAGTCCGCGTTTTTGATGCCGCTGTCAGTAAATCTTATAATGGTAAGAGGAAAGTTATATGGAAAGAGGTTCTTGCAGGGGAAAAAGCGTATAAACAAACCGGAAACTGGATGCCTGAAGAAACATTGGCAAGTTTCAGGGAATATCTGGTCGGAATTAAAGGACCGCTTACCACACCTGTCGGTGAAGGAATGCGTTCATTAAACGTTGCATTACGTCAGATTCTGGATCTATATACTTGTTACAGACCTGTAAGGTACTTTAAAGGAGTTCCAAGTCCGGTGAAGAATCCAGAAAAAGTGGATATGCATATTTTCAGGGAAAACACCGAGGATATATATACCGGTATTGAATTTATGAATGGTAAACCGGAGACTGAAAAGGTGAGAAGATTTCTGATCGACGAAATGGGTGTTAAATCTATAAGGTTCCCGAATACATCATCAATAGGGATAAAACCNNACTCTTGTTCATAAAGGGAACATTATGAAATTTACCGAAGGATCGTTCATGAAATGGGGATATGCTTTAGCTGAAAGAGAATTCGGAAAAGATGTTTTTACCTGGTTGCAGCATAAAAAGATCTCAGAAAATGAAGGTTTAAAGGTTGCAGATGAGATGCTGAAAAAAGCTGAAGCTGAAGGTAAGGTCATAATCAAAGATGTCATCGCTGACGCATTTCTTCAGCAAATTCTTACACGGCCTGCTGAATATTCAGTCATTGCCACATTAAATCTGAACGGGGATTATATCTCAGATGCGCTTGCAGCTATTGTGGGTGGAATAGGGATCGCTCCGGGAGCCAATATCAATTTTGAAAGCGGGCATGCCATATTTGAAGCTACACACGGGACAGCTCCAAAATACGCTGATCAGGACAAAGTGAACCCCGGATCCGTAATTCTCTCGGGGGCTTTGATGTTTGATTACATAGGATGGAGTAAAGTGGCTGAAAGTATCTATTCAGCTCTTGAAAGCACAATCCAGAGTAAGAAGGTCACCTACGATTTTCACAGGTTGATGGAAAATGCGACCTTATTAAAAACTTCCGAATTTGCAGATGCAATAATCTCTAATATCAGATCATAAACATTATAAAATTTTATTTCTCATGATAGACAATAATTATTTTGCAAAGATGGAGGAGTCTGTAAGAGCTTCATGTCAGATTAAAACTGAACTTTTCGAAGAATTTGAGGTGAAGCGTGGCCTCAGGAATAAAGATGGTACAGGCGTTTTAGTAGGGCTGACAAATATTGGTGATGTTGTCGGATATAAGAAAGAGGATGGCAAGGTAATCGCTATCCCAGGGAGATTATTATACAGGGGGATAGATATAGAAGACATTACCAAAGGATTCCAGAAGGAGGACCGGCATGGCTTTGACGAGACGGTATTCCTGCTATTGACCGGACATTTGCCAAATAAGAAGGAACTGGCAGAGTTCTCAGAACATATGGCATCGTTGAGGGCTCTTCCTGACGATTTTGTCAAAGACATGATATTATCTATGAAAGGTAAGGATGTCCTAAATATACTGGCAAGGTCGGTTTTGGGATTATATACACTCGACGAAAAACCAGATGATATTTCGCTCGACAATATGATTAAGCAATCTTTAAACATTATTGCCAAGTTTCCTACAATTGTTGCCTATTCATATCAGGCATTACGACATCTTTATAAGGGGA
Source organism: Bacteroidales bacterium (assembly GCA_003141495.1). Taxonomy (GTDB): domain Bacteria; phylum Bacteroidota; class Bacteroidia; order Bacteroidales; family VadinHA17; genus LD21. The sequence continues at coordinate 235 of PLMC01000024.1, read as the reverse complement.
AAACCCTTTCAATCCGTCATCCTCAGGCTAATCTGACACCTGCAGAGAATTTTCTATACCTTATAAAAGGTGATTGCAAAGGTTTTTCCAAACTTGAAGCTGACCTGCTTGATCTCATGCTTGTTCTTCACGCAGAACATGGCGGAGGTAATAACTCTACTTTTACAATGAGGGTAACCAGTTCCTCGGAAACTGATATTTATTCATCAGTGACTTCTGCAATCGGATCATTAAA
>PLMC01000060.1:31284-94696 GCA_003141495.1 Bacteroidales bacterium | reverse complement strand
ACAAAACTTACTGAAGAAGATGTTGAATTAACTCTCAGAAGAAGAATTTTCAGTGTACTTGTAGAGATCCTTGAGAATGTGGCTAAATACAGTCCGGGAAGAGAGCCCGAGGAAAAATTCGGGATGCCGGTAGCAATGATCAGGCTTGAAGACGATGTCTATACCCTTACAACAGGTAACCTTATTCTTAATGATAAGGTGGAGGATCTCAAGAAGAAGCTCGATACCATAAATAAGTATGATAAAGTAGGACTGAAAGAACTCTTCAGAAGATCTCTTTCAGGGCAGACAATCAATACAAACAGCACCGGAAACATGGGGCTGATTGATATGGCCAGGAAATCAGGAAGTAAATTGGTATACCAGTTTGAACAGATAAATGAGCTCTATTCATATTATGTTTTGACTGTAAAGGTTGAAGGCAGAACCTATTAAACCAATGTCTTAAAGCCAAGCGTTTTACCATCCCACACAGCGTAGCTGCCTTTTTTGATCCAGTCTCCGAGAAACACAATTTCTGTTTCAGGCAGCAAATTATATGTCATTGCCAGATGGCGGTGACCAAAAATGAAATAATCGATTTTGTCTTTTTCAAGAACCAACCTTGCATACCTTATCAGATCCTCTTTTTCCTCGCCGAGAAACTCTTTTGTTATGCCTTTTCCCAGACGTGAATTCAGCGACCACCTGTGTCCTATACCAATTCCAATGGAAGGATGGAGGGCTGAATACATCGTTTGCAACGGTTTGTTTCTGAAGATGGAAAGAAGTAATTTATATCCGCTGCTTGTTGTTCCCAATCCTTCACCGTGAGCAAGGTGGAACTTTTTTCCGTCGAAAAGAGTGGTAATTGGGGAAGTATGAATAGTCATCCCACATTCATCCGAAAGATAATCTCCGATCCACATGTCGTGGTTTCCGGTAAAAAAATGAACAGGGATTCCGGAATCCGTTATTTCAGAAACAGCTCCCAGAAACCGTGTAAATCCGCGTGGAACAACAAGTTTATATTCCCACCAGAAATCAAAGATATCTCCAAGTAGGAAAATCTCTTTTGCATCCCGAGCAACAGAGTTTAACCAGCTGACTACCCTTTTTTCCCTTTCTAAAGGAGGTGATCCGGTTGGCAATCCGAGGTGAAAATCAGAAGCAAAATATATATTCTTTGTTTCTGTCAAGGCACAGATCTATTTGTTAAATAACTGATCGAGTTTTAGTTGAAGTTCTTTCCCATGAAGGTTTGATGCAATAATTTTACTTTCTTTGTCAAACAGGTAATTGGCAGGAAGCGTTTTCACATTGAAAAGCAATGCGTTTTTAGGATCTTTGGGATTATCTTCCCTTGTGTTTATCCATGGCAACTCATCAAATCTGACAGCTGCTCTCCATAGCTCTTCATTTTCATCGAGATTAATCTGATAAATCTCAAATCCCTTTTTATTGTAAAGTTTGTAAAACTCTTTCAGCTGAAGATTCTCTTCAATGCAATCTCTCGATTGAACCGACCAGAAGGTAAGAAGTACATACTTGCCTTTAAGTGAGGAGAGTGAGACTCTCCTACCTGCAATATTTACTAAATCAGGATCCAGGACTGTATTTGGCAGGTTTTTGCTTAATTGTTCAATCTGGGAGAATAACATCTGGTTCAGCTCCTTTTTAAAATCTCTTGCCAGTGCCTGCACCTGTTTTGAATTAGGGTAACGACGGGTGAGCGAATCAGACACTATTTTCAGGTATTGAAGATCGTGCTGATCATACAGAACGTATGTTTGAGGATTAATCTTCTGATATAGAGCTTTAATTGAAGCCAGCGAGTTTATGTTATTAATTATAAAAACAATATTGTTCTTCCGTTGAGCTTTTACTAAATCCTTAAATTCTGCATCGAGTATAGGGCCCCTGACATCGAATCCTGGTTCATGTGAAGCCTTAGTGTATAGTGTACTCAGGGAATCAAGTTTTCTTTTTGTCTCGGCAAGAAAAAGATCAAGAACCTGCAGTTTTTCAGATCCTGCTGATCCTTTTACTGAATAGTTTTCAAAAAGGTCTTTTCCATTAAACAATAAATTTATCCTTTCTCCGGGTTCAGCCAGAAGTGTAATAAAATTTGTCGTTGAAAAACCAAGCTGATAAAAATCGGGTCCTGTCGCCTTTACCTTAAACCGGAATGAACCTTTCCTGCTTATTTTCGCAGAGTCTATAAGTATCGGAGTGTCGACATCCAGTTTGTTGAGATAAATATGTTTAGTTTTTGAATCTTTAATAACGCCACTAACAGAGAATTGGTTCTTGTGATTGCATCCGGTAATAATAATAACCAGGGTCAGTAGAAAAATTATTCGTTTCATTAAATTCGAATTTCCAATTTTTGGGTTCAGGTATTATTTAAATATTTCAGCCAGCTTAGTCTGCAATTGTTGACCTCTCAGGTTTGTTGCAATTATCCTGCCTTCTTTATCAAGAAGATAACTACAGGGTATTGATTCAATTTTATAAAGCCCTACAACTATAGAATTCCAGTATTTAACATCACTAACATGGATCCATTTCTCCAGATGATCTTCCTGAATGCCATTCATCCAGGCTTCTTTGGTTTTGTCGAGAGAAACCTGGAAAATCTGAAATCCTCTTTTATGATAAGTGTTATATACATTCACAAGGTTCGGATTCTCTTTTCTGCAAGGGGTACACCATGAGGCCCAGAAATCCAGCAGAACTACTGACCCTCTGGTGGAGGATAATTTAATTGTGTCTCCGGCGGGCGTGGGAAGCGCTATTTCAGGAACTTTAGCTCCTGAAGCTGACAAAGGTGCACCACCTGTTTCCCCTTTCATTTTTGCAGTTAACTCCTTAACCTGTTCATGAAGTGATATAACGGGCTCATAATCAGGATAGAGGCTAAACATAGAGGAATCAACCTTTTCAAAATAGATCATATCTTTTGTGGGATTCAGAACATATACACTGGGGGCAACCTGTTGATAAAGGGCAACAAGGCTTACAAGTGATGTAAGATTTTCATCAATATATTTTTTAGTGTAGGTGTTAATTTCACCCAGATAAATCTGTGCAAGACTGTCGAGCGATTCAATAACTTTAGCCAACTCAGGTTTATCCACATTTTGTTTATAGATGTTACTTAATCCTGAAAGCTTTTTTATTGTTGCCCTGAGTGTTTTATTGTATTCAGCCATTGATTCAGTTCCTTTTGATCCCTTTAAGGATATCGGATAATTCAATGAGTCGCTATGTGCTTTCAGCGTAATTCTCTCACCTGGTTCAACAAGCATCGTCAGGAAGTTATTCTCAGAGCTTTTTAGGAGATAGAAGGAGGGTTGTTTGATTTCTCTCCTGAAATTAAATGTACCGTCAGATGAAACCTTTATTGAATCTACGGGTTTCAGTTCATTCGATTTGAGTTCATCAAGATAAATATAGGCTCCATTCAAAGGATTCACAATTGTACCTGATATTCTGACAGTATTAGTTTTGCAACCGGCAGAAAGTAATACAATTAACAGATAGAAAAAAATATTTTTATTCATTAAGCAAGATGTTAATTGGCAATTATTTTCAATTATTGAAATGCAAAGTTATTCTTTTTTTAATCCGCCAATACTTTTAAGAAATTTTATTATTTTTCCAGGTATATGATGTACCTTTACAGGGTCCATTTTTTATTCTTATCTTATATAGATTCTTTTAAGTTATTCAAACTGAAATTATATGAGTTACATTAAGTTCGATAAAGCTCAAGTTGTAAACCTTGAATTTTCTCTTGCAAGGGAGGATATCAGAACTAACAGGGCGGGGTCTTATTCTTCAACTACACTGGTTAGCTGTAATACACGCAAATATCATGGATTGCTTATTTGTCCTGTGGATGAAATGGGAGGTGAGAGATTCGTCCTTCTTTCTTCACTCGATGTTACTATAGTAAATAATGACAAAAGTTTCAATATTGGTATAAGAAAATATAAGGGCGACTATTTTAGTCCCAAAGGCCATAAATATATTGAGGATTTTGATGCAGATCACATTCCTTCAAGAATTTACAGGGTAGGTGGCGTTATTCTTAAACAGGAAAGACTTCTGGTTCACTATGAAGAGCAGCATCTCGCAAGGTTTACTATTCTTGAAGCTTCGGAACCGATGAAACTGCAGTTCCGTCCTTTCCTTGCTTTCCGTAATATTCATCAGCTTACACATGCAAACATGGCTGCAAATACGAAGGTTAATTTTATAGAAAACGGCATAGAATCAAGGATGTATGAAGGATTTCCTTCGTTAAAAATGCAGTTTTCTACAAAAGTTGAGTTTGTATCTGTACCCGATTGGTATATTGGCGTTGAATATCCTGAAGAACAAAAACGTGGTTATGATTATTCAGAGGACCTTTTTACTCCGGGTTTTTTTGAGCTTAAGGCTAAAAAGGGAGACATTATTGTTTTCTCAGCTTCCACGAAAGCGGAAAAGACATCAGGGCTTAAACAAAAGTTTACGAAGAATGAATCAGGTAAAATCCCGCGCGACAGTTTTATTAACTGTTTAAGAAATGCTGCTCAGCAATTTATTGAAAAAAGGGGAGGAAAAACGCTTATTATTGCAGGTTATCCATGGTTTGGTGCATGGGGAAGGGATACTTTTATTTCGCTGCCTGGGCTGGCTTTGGCGAGGCATGGGCTGGTCCTCTACCGAGAAGTTCTGGATACACAGATTAACAAAATAAAGGATGGATTGTTTCCAAATATGGGTAGTACAAGTGACCCGGCATTTAATTCTGTCGACGCGCCTCTCTGGTTTTTTTGGGCTTTACAACAGTATATGGAACATGGCGGCACTGATGCATGGGAAAGATATGGGGACGCTGCAAAATCAGTACTTAATGCTTTTAAAAATGGTACCGCCTTTAATATTCACATGAGAGAAAATGGTCTTATCTATGCCGCTGCACCAGGGAAAGCGCTTACCTGGATGGATGCAATAGTAAATAGTATTCCGGTAACACCAAGGGGAGGATATGCAGTAGAGATCAATGCTCTGTGGTATAATGCCATCTGCCTTTCACTTGAGGAAGGGAAAAAAGCAAATGATAGAAAATTTGTGAAGGAATATGAAAAACTGCCCGACCTGATTAAGAAGTCATTCCTTGATATGTTCTGGGATGAAAAAATTGGATATCTGGCTGATTATGTAAACGATGAGGAAAAGAATGCTTTTATCAGGCCAAATATGGTAATTGCCATCTCACTTCCATATTCAATGCTTGATAAAGAACAGATGAAAAAGGTGCTGGATATAGCAGATCGAGATCTTGTTACAGTAAGAGGACTAAGAAGTCTTTCGCCCAGGAATGAATTGTACCAGGGAATATGTGAGGGGAATCAGGAAGAAAGAGACAATGCCTATCATCAGGGCACAGTTTGGCCATGGCTCTATGGACCCTTCTGCGAAGGATGGCTGAAAGTATACGGGCAACAGGGTGTCCAGAAAGTAAAAAAACTGATTTATGGTCTTGAGGCTGTAATGGGCGAACACGGAATAAGTACTATTTCGGAGATTTATGACGGAGATCCGCCTCATGCACCAAGGGGAGCTATTTCACAGGCCTGGAGCGTTGGTGAGGTGCTAAGGATAATCGACTTGCTTGAAACAAAATTTGCAAATCAATAAGCGAGCTAGGATATGCGCGTGTTAATGTTCGGATGGGAATTTCCGCCTCATATCTCAGGCGGATTAGGCACTGCCAGCTATGGTTTAACAAAAGGCATGGCAAAGCTTGATGATCTGGAAGTGATCTTTGTTGTTCCGAAGGCATGGGGCGATGAGGATCAGAGTATGGTCCGGCTGGTTGGTGCAAACCAGGTTCAGGTAGCATACAAAAAGGTTTTTTATAAAGGATTCAGACGCCCGATTGAGAGAATTGAAGTGTCCTCAAAAATTGTACCCTATACCGACCCTGACAATTTTTGGCAATTGGTTAATTCTGAATCTTCAGAACATAATTTTTATGTCATTACCAATGCCAGAGGCAAAGTAGATTTTTCAGGAAGGTACGACACCAACCTGATGGATGAAATATACAAATACTCCATAGTAGCCACATTGATAGCTGATGAAAATGAGTTTGATATAATTCATGCACATGACTGGCTTGCTTATCCTGCAGGAATAGCTGCCATGGAAGTATCGGGTAAGCCTCTTGTCATACATGTTCATGCTACCGACTTTGACCGCAGCGGAGGAAATGTTAACCCCGATGTTTACCGGATTGAGAAGAATGGTATGGATGCAGCATCTAAAATCATTACTGTAAGCAATCTGACAAGAGATATCGTTATAAATAAATACAATATAAATCCTGATAAAGTTGAAACAGTTTATAATGCCGTTGAACCTGTTGAGATTGCCGAAAACCTGATCATCAAAAAAGGTTTTGATGAAAAGGTGGTCACATTTCTCGGCAGGATAACCATGCAGAAGGGTCCTGAATATTTCATTGAGGCAGCATATAAGGTTTTACAGGTGATGGACAATGTAAGATTTGTCATGGCTGGTTCCGGTGATATGATGGAAAAGATGATGCGAAGAGCTGCCGCACTTAAGATAACTGACCGGTTCCATTTTACCGGATTTCTTAAGGGGACGGATGTTTTTACAATGCTTGATATGAGCGATGTTTACATTATGCCTTCGGTATCGGAACCATTTGGTATCTCACCTCTGGAGGCAATGCAGTCAAATGTACCTGTTATTATTAGTAAACAGTCGGGTGTGGCTGAAATACTTACACATGCTGTGAAAACCGATTTTTGGGATATAGATGCGATGGCTGACGCCATCTTTGGTATCCTTAACTATCCTGCCCTGGCCAATATGTTTATTAAAAACGGAAAAGAAGAAGTTATCAGGCTTAAATGGGATAACTCGGCCAGACATGTTCGCGATATTTATCAAAGAGTTATTGACAATAAAATGCATTAAGATATGAGTGTATCAGGAAAAAAGGCGATTTGTTTATATTTTCAAGTCCATCAGCCATTCAGGCTCAAGAGATACAGGTTTTTTGATATTGGGCATGATCATTACTATTATGATGATTTCTCGAATGAAGCCATTATGAGAAAAGTGGCAGAAAAATGTTATATGCCTGCAAATAGTGTTATTCTGGATCTGGTTCAGAAACATAAAGGGAAATTTAAAGTTACTTTTTCCCTCTCAGGGCTGGCAATCAGCCAGTTCAGGCTCTATGCCCCTGAAGTTCTTGATTCTTTCAGGAAGCTCGCTGAAACAGGGATGGTTGAGTTTCTTGCCGAGACCAACTCTCATTCACTGGTATCACTCAGGAGCAGAAGTGAATTTGAACGACAGGTCGCCGATCACAGGGAGATGTTAAAGAAATTTCTTGGAGTTGAAGCCACTTCATTCCGAAATACTGAATTAATTTATTCTGACACAATAGGATCGTGGGTGGCTGATTTGGGGTTCAAATCCATGCTGACTGAGGGTGCAAAGCATGTCCTGGGGTGGAAAAGCCCCAACTTTTTGTATTGTAACTCACTTAATCCGCGTTTGGAAGTTCTGTTAAGAAACTTTGTTCTTAGCGATGACATTGCCTTCAGATTTTCAAACAGGGGCTGGAATTCCTGGCCACTAACTGCTGACAAGTATGCTTCATGGATAAATAAGTTAGCTGCAAAAAGCGAGCTCATAAATATTTTTCTCGATTATGAAACATTCGGGGAACACAACTGGAAGGAGACTGGAATATTTGAATTTCTGAGTCATATGCCTGGTGCAATTCTAAAGAAAACACCTTTCAGATTTATGACTCCGACTGAAGTTGCCGAAACATTACAACCGGTATCCGCTATCAGCATTCCTTCACCTATCTCCTGGGCTGATGAGGAACGTGATATTACTGCGTGGCTGGGAAATGAGTTGCAGGTTGCTGCCCTGGATAAATTATACAGCCTGGCAGGGAAAGTGAACAAATGTGAAGACGAGCTAATAAAAAAAGACTGGGAATATCTCCAGTCGAGCGACCATTTNNTATGACGCATTCATGAATTATATGAATGTGCTTAGTGACTTTGAAATCCGATTGCGAATATTATTCCCTGATACAGCTGAACAGGATCAGATTTATAAACTTGGTAATCAGGTTATTGAGAAGGATATGCTCATAGAAAAACAGGTAATCGAAATTCAAAAACTTACTAAGAAAATTGCGAAAATAAAACCTGATGTGAAGCCAGCTCTAAAGAAATCTGTCAGGCTCGCAAAAAAGACGATTGCAGAGAAAGCACCCAAAAAGGATACAAAATCATCTGATAAAAAGCAGAGTATAGTTTCATCTGAAGAAATTGTTTCTAAAATTGCGACCGGAAAATTAAAAGCGAAGGCAAAAAAAACGAAAAGGGCAAGTTCTCTGAAATCCGGGAAGAGAGGTTAAAAAATCAAGAAGTAGAAGACTAAACAAATAATTTCTGAAGATGAGGGTTGAATTTATATTTGAAACCAGTTGGGAAGTTTGCAATAAGGTTGGAGGAATACATACGGTAATCTCAACAAAGGCGCTTAAAATAGTAAAAGAACTTGGAGATAATTATATACTTATAGGACCAGATGTATGGAGGGAGGATGTTAAAAATCCTGAGTTTATAGCGGATGAATCATTGTTCGTTGATTGGAAAGCAAGAGCAGCAATTGAAGGACTAAGAGTTAAGACAGGACGATGGAATATTTCAGGAAAACCGATTGTGTTCCTGATCGACTTTACACCATATTTTGGACAGCAGAATGAGATATTTGCCGGATTCTGGGAAACATACAAACTTGACAGTATTACAGGGCAGTGGGATTATGTTGAGCCTGCGCTCTTCGGATATTCTGCAGGAAAACTGATTGAAAGTTTTTCAACCTTCTATCACGAACATCATAATACTATTGCCCAATTCCATGAATGGATGACCGGAACAGGTATTCTATACCTTAAAAAAAATACTCCGTGGATTGCAACTTCATTCACCACCCATGCGACAGTACTTGGCAGATGTATTGCCGGGAATGATCGTCCTCTTTACAGTAAGATGGAAGAGTATAATCCTTCACAAATTGCGAGAGAGTTCAATGTTGTGGCAAAGCAATCGCTCGAAAAAAATTCTGCAAACGAGGCTGATGTTTTTACAACTGTGAGCGAGATAACTTCAAGAGAATGCAAACACTTCCTCGGTAAGGAAGTTGATTTTGTAACACCAAACGGATTCGAGGATTCTTTTGTCCCTGCCAATGATATTTTTGAAGAAAGAAGACAAGTAGCCAGAGAAAAACTTCTTAGTGTGGCCGAGGCTGTCCTTGGCTATTCGGTTTCAGAGGATTGCGTTTTAGTGGTAAACAGCGGAAGATATGAATTCCGGAATAAAGGAGTGGATATATTGATTGACTCTCTTGGTGAATTGCAGAAAAAGGGTGCTGTTGAAAAGGAGTGTATTGCATTCTTACTGATACCTGCCTATCACATGGGTCCCCGGCAGGATATTAAGGAAATCCTCTATAATAATGGTCCGGGAAACGGTGGTGACAAATACCTCACACATAGTTTGCATTATCCCTCCACGGATCCGGTTTTACAGAGAATAGCGACTAATAATCTAGATAATGGTCAAAAATCAAAGGTTAAAATCATATTTGTTCCATGCTATCTGAATGGCAATGATGGCATATTTAATATGCCCTACTTCGATATACTCATCGGATTTGACCTTTCTGTTTTCCCTTCCTATTACGAGCCCTGGGGATATACACCTCTTGAAAGTCAGATGTTTTCTATTCCAACAGTAACAACTTCACTTTCAGGGTTCGGCCTATGGGTCAGAACCTATTTTGAAAATCCCGGTAATGGAATAGCTGTAATTGAAAGGACAGATGATAATGAGGCTGAAGTTGTTTCTGAGATCTGGCACTTTATGGCAAAGTTTATTGCATTGAATGGCGCTGAACTTAAGGAAGCGAGAGAGAAAGCTCATGCGATTTCAAGAATTGCCCTATGGGATAACCTGGTTAAATATTATTTCAGTGCTTATGAACATGCACTTCTGCAAACCAGCGAAAGAAGAGAAGAGCCCAGGGAATTTATAAGGTTCATTGAAACGCCGGGATTACATGTACGCAAACCACACCAGGTTCCTGTCTGGAAAGATATATACGTTCAGAGCGATGTCCCCGAAAAACTGGCTTCATTAAAAGACCTGGCAAATAATCTCTGGTGGTCTTGGAACTCTCAGGCCGAATTACTGTTTAAGAGGATGGATCCATCTCTGTGGGATGAGGTAAAGCATAATCCTAAACTTCTGCTTGAAAAGATTGATTATAAGAGACTTCTGGTACTTGAAGATGATGATGATTTTGTAGCTGAACTGAAAAGGGTTAATGAAATATTCAAAGCCCACAAAGATCGTCCGGATAACCCATCATTACCTTCAATTGCTTATTTCAGTATGGAGTTTGGAATTCACCCCTGTCTGAAAATTTATTCCGGAGGACTTGGTATACTTGCCGGAGATTATCTGAAGGAAGCCAGCGATTCGAACCTAAATATTACCGGTGTGGGTCTGCTTTACAGGTATGGATATTTCAAACAGAAACTCGGACCGAAAGGAGAACAGCTTTCGATATATGAAGCTGAAGAGTTTTCGCATCTTCCTATAAACCCTGTTAAGGATTCTAAAGGTAACCATTTGTATGTTAGCATGGTATGGCCGGGCAGAACAGTGAAAATCAGGGTATGGGAAGCGATGGTCGGAAAAGTCCGGCTGGTGCTTCTTGATACAGATTTTGACGATAATTTGCCGGAAGACAAAACTGTTACTCATTATCTTTACGGCGGAGATAATGAAAACCGGTTGAGACAGGAACTTATCCTTGGTATTGGTGGGATAAGAGCTCTTGTTGCGATGGGTTTGAACCCCGATATCTATCATAGCAATGAAGGTCATTCAGCTTTTATCAGCTTTGAAAGGCTAAGAGGACTTATAAATGATCAACATCTGACATTTTATGAGGCCATTGAAGCAGTCAGGTCGTCGACCCTGTTTACCACACATACGCCTGTCCCGGCCGGACATGATGCATTTGAAGAAGACCTTCTTCGTAAGTATATTTCACATTATCATAGCAGATTAACGATTACCTGGGGTGAACTTATGGCTCTTGGGCAATGTAAAGGGGACATTGATAAAAAATTCAATATGAGTTTTCTGGCTGCAAGAATGTCGCAGGAGGTAAATGGTGTGAGTAAACTGCACGGTGAGGTTAGCCAGGAAATGTTTAATAAACTCTGGCCCGGATACCTTAAAGAGGAACTTTTCATAGGCTATGTGACTAACGGTGTGCATCATCCTACATGGACTGCTCCTGAATGGCAAGAGGTTTATAGGGAATTGACCGGAAACATAAATTTTGATCAGACCGACAGAGACCTCTGGGAAAAACTGTATAGTCTGGAGGATAAAAAGATTTATGAAGTAAAAACCAGACTTAAGAAAAACCTGTTCACAAATATCAGGAAAAGACTCCAATCAGATATGATCGAGAAGCATGTGAGCCCACATACCCTGTTGAGTATTAGCAGCCATCTTGATGAAAAAGCCCTAACTATAGGGTTTGCCAGGAGGTTTGCCACATATAAGAGAGCATCCCTGCTATTCCGCGATCTTGACAGGCTTGCACATATAGTTAATAATCCCGGAAAACCTGTCCAGTTTATTTATGCGGGTAAAGCCCATCCAAATGATGGTGGCGGAAAGGACCTGATAAAAAGGGTGTTTGAAATATCACAGATGACTGAGTTTGCCGGGAAAGTAATATTCCTCGAGGACTATGATATTGAGTTGGCAAAATACCTTACCAGAGGCGTAGATATCTGGCTCAATACACCTACCAGACCTCTTGAAGCTTCAGGAACAAGTGGTGAAAAAGCAGTTATGAATGGGACGATCCATTTCAGTGTTCTTGATGGATGGTGGGTTGAAGGATATAGGGCTTTTGCAGGATGGGCATTACCCAAGAAAAGAACATATGAAAATCAGGAACTCCAGGATGATATTGATGCTGAAACTATTTATAATATGCTTGAATATGAGATAGTTCCGGCTTATTATTCCTTTAACAATAAAGGCATACCTGTTGAGTGGGTAAGCCTTATCAAAAACACAATGGTAAAAATTGCCCCCGAATTTACTATGAAGAGGATGATTGACGACTATTATGAAAAATTTTATTCCAAACTTTTTAAACGAAATAAATATCTTATAGATAATAACTTTGAGAAGGCAAAGGAACTTGCGGCATGGAAAAAGACCATCAAAGATGAGTGGGACAATATTGAAGTTCTAAATTATAGTTTTGAACGGGCGGGAGAAAATGTATACCGGTCAGGCCATGATTACAGGGCAGAAATTGCTCTTGATTTAAAGAAAATTCCGAAGGAAAATGTTGGGGTGGAATTTATTATCACTCATATGAATAAAAATGGTGAACATGTATTTGTTGCAAGTGAAGAGTTTAAATTAATCAGCTGGAAAAGCGGCAAATGTCTATACAGGGCTAGTCTCGTCCCTGAAAAAGCAGGTTCCTTTTTCTATGGAATACGCATTTACCCTAAACACAAAGATCTTCCACATAAACAGGATTTCTACCTTCTTCGCTGGATTGATTAAATATCAGTAGCCTTCCGGACAGCTTCTTTTTTAAATACAAGAGCTGTTCTGGATGGCAAATACAGATAAAGGTATAAAGGAGCATTGATAATGTTCCTTTCTGCTTTTCGTATAGAGATGTAGATTGCTTTTCTGTCTATCCTGTTGAACCCTCCAAACAATGGGTCATCGGTATCAAGCACAACCCTGAATTTCCCGCTGACAGGTATTCCATAATCCGTGAAGGAAGTTGTTGGATGAAAGTTAAAAACGAAAAGTAATTCGCCTCTCATATAAGCAATAACCTTATCGGCATTATTTTCATATATCCTTTTAACAGTAAGATCATCGAGTATTTTGAAGTCGGTTTGAAGCTTCAGCATTTTCCTGTCGAATTTAAGCAGGCTGTTATATTTAAGATCTTTATTTTCTGCAAGTTGCCATTGACGCCGGGCATACTTAAAGCTCCAGTTATTTCCTTCGCGTGGAAAGTCAATCCATTCCGGATGACCAAATTCATTCCCCATAAAGTTCAGGTATCCTCCTCCTGAAGTGCTGAAGGTGATAAGTCTGATCATTTTGTGCAAAGCTATTCCACGGTCAACCACGATGCTATGATAGGATTTGTTCATGCCTGAATACATTTCGGCATCTATCATTCTGAAAATAAGTGTTTTATCGCCGACCAGGGCTTGATCATGTGATTCACAGTATGAAATTATTTTTTCTTCAGGACGATGTTGAGTCAGCTCATAGAATAATGTTCCCATATCCCAGTTTTCATCAATTGTCTCCTTCACAAGTTTTATCCAGAAATCAGGAACTCCCATTGAAAGTCTGAAATCGAAACCATATCCCATTTTATCAGTATCCGATGCCAGGCCCGGCATACCGCTCATCTCCTCCGCTATGGTTATTGCCTCGGGCTTGAATTTATGTATCAGTTTATTTGCAAGAAACAGGTAGACCAATGCGTCTTCATCCTGATTACCATCGAAGTATTCATTATATGATGTAAAATTCTTTCCTAGTCCATGGTCATAATAAATCATGCTGGTAATTCCATCGAATCTGAATCCGTCAAATTTATATTCTTCAAGCCAGAAACGACAGTTGGATAGCAGGAAATGAATCACATTGTCCTTCCCGTAGTCGAAACATAAAGAATCCCAAGCAATATGATTTCTCCTTTCATTTGAATGGAAATACTGGCCCATTGATCCGTCGAACAGGCCCAATCCTTCATTTACATTTTTAACCGAATGTGAGTGAACCAGGTCCATTATAACTCTAATCCCTGCCACATGAGCTTTATCAACCAGTTCTTTAAGATCTTCAGGTGTTCCGAATCTTGATGAAGCAGCGAAAAAACTTGAGACATGATACCCGAACGATCCATAAAAGGGATGTTCCTGGATAGCCATTAGCTGAATAGTATTGTATCCTGATTTGATTATAACCGGAAGAACATTTTCCGTAAATTCCCGGTAAGATCCAATTTTTTCTTCCGGGGTAGCCATCCCGATATGAGCTTCGTAAATCACTGGTGCAGTAATAGAAGGAGAAAAATATTCATGACTCCATTTATAATTTTCTTCAGGTTGCCAAACCTGGGCATTGAATATTTTAGTCTTTTCATCCTGAACCACCCTGTTAGCATATGAAGGAATTCGTTCTCCATTTCCTCCTTCCCAATGAATTGAGAGCTTGTACAGATCTCCGTGTTTAAGTGTTTCTCGCGGAATAAACACTTCCCAGTCTCCCATTGGATTGATCCGCTTCATCATGAATTCATTCTTCTCTTTCCAATCGGTGAAAACTCCAATAACAAAAATGCTTTTTGCATTTGGGGCCCATTCCCTGAAGACCCATGAATCTTTGTCATGGTGAAGCCCATAGTAATAATGCCCCATCGCGAAATCACAAAGAGTGCCGTTCCCGACCAGCAGCTTTTCCTTCATCAGACATTTGGTAATGCGTCTGTCGATGACATCCTTAAAGGGATTCAGCCATGGATCGGACATATAGAAACTGTTTGTATTCATAATAACCGGGGAAACATTATATCTTTCTATAAAAATACGAAAACTAAATCATTAATTTGTTTCATTATCATGGGCTTTATTAAATTTGCAGACATAATTTTATTATATGATTATTCATGAAGGTTATGAAAACCTAAATATAATTTCTCCGGTTGTAACTCTTGGAATTTTTGACGGAGTTCACAGAGGTCATATGGCTCTGCTGAATTGTCTGGTTTCACGAGCCAGGGAAACGGGAGGTGAATCAGTCGTCATAACATTTTCGACTCATCCAAGGCTTGTACTTGAACAAAATAATATCAGTCTCTCATTCCTGACGACAATGGAAGAGAAAAAAGTCCTCCTCAAAAATGCAAACGTTGACCATCTGATAATAATTGAATTCACTATCGGGTTTAGTAAGATTCCGGCATGTGATTTTGTTAAAGATATACTTGTTGAAAAGATTGGAACAAAGCATCTTATTATAGGATATGATCATCATTTCGGGAGAAAAGGTAAAGGAGATTTTAATACAATTAAGCAATGTTCAGAAAAGCTTGATTTCATCGTTGAACAGGTACAGGAATATCAAACGGAGGAAGGAGCTATCAGCTCGTCATCAATCCGGGAAGCTTTGTTGAAAGGGAAAGTTGATGAAGCGAATAAATGGCTCGGATATTCCTATTCTGTCAGCGGGACAGTTATGGAAGGACGGAAGATAGGGCGCACTATTGGTTTCCCAACTGCAAACATTAAGCCCGATTCTCAATATAAATTAATCCCCGGCAATGGAGTGTACGCTGTTGTAGTTCAGCTTGATGACAACTTGTATCCGGGGATGCTTAGTATCGGTTCCAATCCAACAGTAAATACTGATAACAGGTTCAGGAGCATTGAAGTTCATATTTTAAACTTCGATAAGGACATTTATGGGGGAAAAATTTCAGTTAGTTTCAGGAAAAAGCTGAGGGATGAGAAAAAATTTGACAATCTGGAGCAGTTGACTACGCAAATGGGTCGTGATAAACTAGATACATTGCAATTGTTAACCTCAAAGATACCAAATGATTTTATTAACTTTGACTTCTCAAAAAAGTCTGAATTATGAATGTAACTTTAAATACGATGCAATACCAGGTAAAAGATATTACGCTTGCTGACTTTGGCAGAAAAGAGATAGAAATTGCAGAAAAAGAGATGCCGGGATTGCTGGCAATTAGGAAGAAATACTCTTCTGAGAAACCTTTAAAAGGTGCACGGATAACAGGTTCGTTGCATATGACAATTCAAACTGCAGTGCTTATTGAGACTCTCGATGAACTTGGAGCCGAAGTCAGGTGGGCCAGCTGTAATATTTTCTCAACTCAGGATCATGCCGCTGCTGCAATAGCGGCACGGGGTATTCCGGTTTTTGCCTGGAAAGGGGAAACGCTGGAAGAATATTGGTGGTGTACAGCCCAGGCACTTTCATTTCCAGGAGGGAAGGGTCCTAATCTTTTAGTTGATGACGGCGGCGATGCATCGCTGATGGTTCACCTCGGATATAAAGCGGAAAAAACGCCGGAAATACTTAACAGGAAACCCGAAAACAGGGAAGAGGCAATTATTCTCGCTACTCTTAAAGATATTCTTGCTAAAGAACCTGGGAGATGGCAACGCACCGTAAGTGAACTTAAGGGAATATCGGAAGAGACCACCACCGGTGTCCATAGATTATACCAGATGATGGAAAATGGAGAACTGCTTGTTCCGGCAATTAATGTTAATGATTCTGTAACAAAATCAAAATTCGATAACCTGTATGGATGTCGTGAGTCGCTTGCCGACGGAATAAAAAGAGCAACTGATGTTATGCTGGCAGGGAAGGTTATTGTTGTTTGCGGCTATGGCGATGTTGGAAAGGGGTGTGCCAGATCGATGAAATCTTACGGAGCCAGGGTTATTGTTACAGAAATTGATCCGATTTGTGCATTGCAGGCCTCAATGGAAGGTTTTGAAGTTAAAATGGTTGATGATACATTGGGTGAGGGAAATATATTCGTAACTGCCACCGGTAACAGGGATATAGTAACCCTTGATCATATGTTAAAAATGAAAGATCAGGCAATCGTTTGTAATATAGGCCATTTCGATAATGAGATACAGGTAGACAATCTGAATGAATTTAAAGGAATCGTAAAAATCAACATTAAGCCACAGGTCGATAAATATATTTTCCCTGACGGGCATGCAATATTCATTCTTGCGGAAGGCAGGCTTGTTAATCTTGGCTGTGCTACAGGTCATCCTTCCTTTGTAATGAGTAACTCTTTCAGTAATCAGACACTTGCACAGATTGATCTCTGGAAAAACAAATATGAAATAGGTGTTTANNGAATATATCGGAGTTCCTCCGGCAGGGCCGTATAAGCCGGATCATTACAGGTATTAACCTCACCCCGACCCCTCTCCCAAGGGAGAGGGGCTTAATATATTGAATATCTTTCTATTATGCCAATTTTTCCCTGCTTTGCTTCGCTGTTACGGTTACGCGAAGGTGAAGGGAGAAGGGGCTGGTTGATGAGGTAAAATATCAGTTCCAGACTATAACGGAATTTCCCTGTTGTATTGTTTTGTAGTTCTTCAGAGGATATCTACCTACACCTGAAGCAGGTGTGCCTCCCTCTGTTAGTCCATATTTAGTTCCGCATTTGGGGCAGATAGCAATTGTGGAATTTTTAGGATCAATACTTACTTTAATGCTGAGGCCGTTAACAACGTAGTCGTGGGGACAAGTGCGGTCATAAGCGTAAAACTCATCGACACCGTAACAAATTATAATACCATTGCCGTCATATCCTGCAGCAGTGCCAGAGATAATTGTGCGGGAATCCACTGCAACTGATCCCCCGAATACACTCAGGTCCACAAATCGAGGATCATTCAGGTCGAGAGTAAAATTCACATAAGTATCGGGTATTACGTCGTTCTTTTTATTGCATGAGCCTAAAGTGATAACAAGTGCCACTGAAATGAAAAAAAGTCTTATTTTTGAATCTGAAGGCATCAGAAAATAATTAATATTGCAAAATTACAATTACAACCGTAAATTTAACGGAATAGAGATTTATTTATTGTAATATCTGAGAATGAATAATAAATCATTGCGAAAGCTTTTTCTTTTCATTTTTATTTTACTATTGGCAATCGGATCGTGTAACGCTCAGATATTTCACAGGAATCCCGAGAGACAATTATTCGGTAAAACACCTGGAATTAAAAAAGAACCGAAAATTAATGAATCCAGAACTGTACTCAGAGCTAAAAAAAAGCAGGAGGCAAATGATCGAAAGCTTAAAAGAGACTATGACAAAGCCATAAAAAGATCTCAAAAAAGGACAATTGATATCCAAACGCCTGAGGTACAGAAGCGTATGAAACAAAACAAAAAAGATTTCAGCGCAAGGGATAAAGAAAAAAGGAAAAATGTAAAGGCAGCTACCAGGAGAGCGGGGAAAAAGTATAAGCAATGATCATCCATGAAGATAAATACTTGTAAAACACCTGTTCACAAGATTAATATTTGTAAATAAGTAAAAAAAATTATATATTTGTTGTTGAAGAGTTCCGGCGACCCCGGAATTCTTCTTGTTTTTTTAATATAAGAGAGAAAAATGTCAGAGATTATATATGTGACTGTAGAAGGTCTTCAGAAACTGAAAGAGGAGCTCGACCAATTAAGAAATGTTGAGAGACCTTCAATATCCAGGCAGATCGCTGATGCAAGGGATAAGGGAGACCTTTCGGAAAACGCTGAGTATGCCGCTGCCAAAGAGGCACAGGGTATGCTTGAATTAAGAATATCTAAGCTTGAGGATATCGTGACTCGTTCAAGAATTCTTGACGAATCAAAAATTGATATTTCAACGGTGAGATTACTTAACAGGGTAAAGATCAGGAACAAAACAAATAACACGGTAATGGAATACCTGATTGTTCCTGAAAGTGAAGCAAATTTTAAACTGGGTAAAATTGCTGTCAGTTCTCCTATTGCCCAGGGTCTCATCGGTAAAAAGGTTGGTGATATAGTTCAGATAAAAGTTCCTTCAGGAACCATCCCTTTTGAAATCATATCCATTTCGATTTAATTAATAAGTTCAAAGCCATTATGGCCACAATATTCACTAAAATCATTAAGGGGGAGATTCCTTGTTATAAGATTGCCGAGAATGAGAATTATTTTGCATTTCTCGACATCAACCCGTTGAGAGCGGGACACACACTGGTTGTTCCCAAAAGGGAGACAGATTATATTTTTGATCTGGAAGATGTTTATTTGGCAGGAATGATCGTTTTTTCTAAGAAAATTGCTGTGGCAATAAAAAGTGCGATTCCATGTAAACGTATTGGTGTTGCCATACTGGGCCTGGAGGTACCTCATGCTCATATTCACCTGGTCCCGATGGATACAATGGAGGATGTTAACTTCAGGAATCCCAAGCTTAAGTTCTCCCCTGAAGAATTTAAAGAGATTGCTGCTAAAATAAGTAGTAAAGTCAGTCTTTAATGATAAGATTGAACTCGCTGCATGAATTGGCTATATGATTTATGGGACGATTTTATCAGTCTTTTATTCCCGAGGCTGTGCTATGCCTGTGGCAACCAGCTCATGAGGAATGAAAGTCTTATTTGTACAGAATGTTTTGTAGTTATTCCCCGTACAAATTATCATTTTGTAGAGGATAATCCTGTTGCACAACTCTTCTGGGGAAGATGTCTGATTGAAAAGGCAGCAGCATTTTCATATTATAATAAAGGGAGTCGTATCCGAAAGTTGATTCACAATCTGAAGTATAATGGAGTCAGAGAGATAGGTTATGAACTGGGCAGATTATATGGTCTATCTCTTAAAACATCGGGTTTTATAAATGATATCGATATTATAATTCCGGTTCCGCTTCATCCCATGAAAAAAAGTATTCGAGGCTTCAATCAGAGCGAGACAATTTCAATGGGAATTGCTGATGCAACTCATCTCCCTGTTGACATAAAATCACTTGCCAGAGTACTGGTTTCAGCTACCCAGACTAAACGGTCGCGGTACGAAAGATGGACGAATGTTGAGGGTATTTTCCAGGTCCTTGATTCTCAAACAATAATGGGGAAACATGTTTTACTCGTTGATGATGTGATTACTACAGGATCAACCATAGAATCGTGTACAAATGAGCTTCTCAAGATTGAAGGAGTAAAAGTAAGTGTAGTGGCACTTGCATTTGCAGTGGTATAACAGTTTATTCCCCCTTCTTTTTTACTCTTTTGGGATTTTTGTTCATGAAATCTTTCCAGCTGTTATATGCTTTCTCCTGTGTTGGGCTATTTGTCTGGTAAAAATGGCAAAGAGCTGCAGCAAGACCATCGGTTGCATCCAGTTTTATTTCTGTAAGATTGAATTTCAGTATATTCATCAGCATAGCTGCTACCTGCTCCTTTGATGCCGCTCCCTGCCCTGTTATTGACATTTTGATTTTCCTGGGTGCATATTCGAATATTGGCAATGACCGGGTTAGCGCTGCTGCTATTGCAGCGCCCTGCGCCCTGCCAAGCTTTAGCATCGATTGAACATTTTTTCCATAGAAAGGAGCCTCTATCGCCAGTTCATCGGGATGGTACTCATCAATAATCCCTACTGTTCTTTCAAAAATGTATTTCAGTTTGAGATAGTGATCGTCGTATTTTGAAAGATCAATCGATCCGATGGTTATAAGTATGGGAGTGGTACCTGAAGTCTTTATAACTCCATACCCGGTAATACTTGTACCAGGATCAATACCCAGAATTATCCTCTCCTTTGACTTGACTTTCAATCTCTAAAAACTTATTTTTTAATTATATAAATATTATTAATCTTACCCGACTTTTCAGAAAAAATAACTGAAGGTTGCTTTTCATTAACATAGAACCCTTTAGCTGAAACATTTCCATTCTCCAGATAATAAATAGCTTCTTTAAGACAGGCCTCATTTCTGTCATTCCAGTCGTGGGTAATATCGTCAGGCACATATTTATCAGGAACAAAACCATTATAAAATCCACCCTGACCAGCAGAATTGACCAATGAGAAAGTTATTGGAAAAAACATGTAACTGGTTTGATATTGAAATCCAAGCATTCCGACAGGTTTCCCGTTTGTTGTATCCCCGAGAGTTCTGATATCCAGATAAGGTTTCAATCCGTTTATAAAATCTTCACTTGCAGATGCAGTTCCTCTGGTGGTTATAACAATTACTTTTGAGAGACTCTGAGGAGAATTTACTGAATTAAAGTTATATGTTCCATTGTAAGAAGTGTTTTTGTCATTGAAGGTCAAGGTAAGAAATGGTTTATAAAGTTGTGCAGCACCTGCAACATAACTCGCCATATTTGTGAGCACATTCAGGTCTCCTCCTCCGTTATATCTTAAATCCACAATAAGATCTTTAATATTATTCTGACTAAAATATGTAAATGCAGTCTGCAATTCCTGGTTTGATGGTGGAATGAACTGGTCAAAAACAAGGTGACCGGTTATTCCTGATTTCAAATGTAAAGTATCTGCAAAAATTACGGTATTTAATTTAAAAGAGTCTTTTGCAGAAGTAATTGTAGTGTCTTTTCCCGCAGGAGTCTGAAAAAGAAAGGTATTGATCAGTCCAACCGTGGAGTGACCAATAGCATGATTATAGGCAGCACTATCTTTTGAATTAAAAATAGGAGCCAGATCAGTTCCATTGATTTTTTTCACAATCCATCCCCTGCGGACTCCCAAAGGATACAATGGTGACCTAGAGTAGATCTGGGCAATTCTTACCTGATTTGATGGATCAAGCCCCATGCTGATCCCATGTCCTACAAAGGCACCCTGATTCATATTTAGGAACTCTTGATAAGTTTGAACAAAACTCCATCTGTCGAGAGTCTTATATTCCATTGCATCTAAAAGATCAGAGGGATTTTTGTAATCAGTCTTAACAACCACAGGCATAAGATTATACCAAAAATAGTATTCATTCATTACATTATACAAATCATCCCTAGCCTGTGCGTCAATTACAGCATTTTTGCTTTCAGGAGCAACATCTTTTTTACATGAACTGAATCCAAGTATTAAGAAAGGAAGTAGAATAGCTAATTTTTTCATATTTCTTAAAATATAGTAATGTGTATATAACAATTAAGAAATGATTTTTGATCGCCAGTTTTGAAATAAGATTCCTGAAATGATAAGAACAAGACCTAATGGTGTTGTATAATAAACGGGTTCATGAAGAAAATAGTGTACAAAAAACAGGGAAATAAATGGGGCCAGGTAAACCAGGTTACTTACGATAGCTGTGGTAGAAGACATCTGAAGAGCTTTCAACCAGAAAAAGAAGGTTATTCCCATCTCAAATATGCCGACATAGATTGATGCAGCAAATCCCCTGAATCCTGTTTCAAAATGCCATCCTCCTGTTATAATCATTGTAACAATAAGATATATCGAGCCAAAAACAAAATTAAGAAGAAGCTTAACTCCCTCATCTCTTTTATCTTTCACATTAAGGATAAAATAGAACGCCCAGAATACTGAACTTCCTGTAGCGAGAAGTACACCTGTAAGATCTGAATGGCCAGGTTTGAAAGGCCTGCCCTGNNTGGTATGCCTTAAGAAGAATAAGATAATAAAGAAATGGATTTATGAACCCTAGAATCGCTGATTGCATAAGTTCTTTCCTGGTAGTCATCCAGATAAGATCGGTTTTTCCCCCTAATGCGACAATAATAAACAATACAATTGTTGAGGTTAGAGACGCAATAGTAAGCATGGGAAGAATGTCAAGCTCACCAAGACTGATTTTAAATGCTGTTGGCACAGTTGACCAGAATAAAATAGCTAGTCCGGCATAGACGTAAGATGATTTTGTCCGGTCCATAATATTCCTTTATTTAACCACAACGAACACAAAGTATGCACAAAGTACACAAATTTAAAAACATGTATTTCAGTTTTTTGTAGAAAACCAGCCCTGCAATCTGGCCCCTACGCTAAAATTGCCCACCGGGCTATTTCTTAACGCTTGGGCCTCTTTGAGGTTAATGGATTTCAGTTTTTCCAACTACGCTTCTAGGGGCAAGCTTTAATTTATGATATCAAATCCTGTATAAGGTATCAGCACCTCAGGTATTTTAATTCCAGATTCAGTCTGGTTATTTTCAAGTATTGCGGCAACAATTCGTGGTAATGCCAGTGCACTNNCCACACAGTTTGAGTATGCGGTATGGAAGATCAAGTTTGGATACCAGGCCCTCGACATGGATTACCATCTCTTCAAGAGACTCATATGAATGTTCGGGGTGGGCAATCCTGACAATTTCAACTTTATCAAACTGATGAAGACGGTTAAGTCCTCTTACATGGGCTCCCCATGAACCTGCTTCTCTTCTGAAGCAAGGTGTATATGCAATATTCTTTATCGGAAGCACATCGGCATTTAATATTACATCCCTGTAAATATTTGTAACCGGGACTTCAGCTGTGGGTACCAGATAGAAATTATCAAGAGTTGCATGATACATCTGTCCCTCTTTATCAGGCAACTGACCTGTACCAAACCCGGAGTTTTCATTAACCAATATTGGAGGCATTACTTCGGAATAACCTGCTTTTTCCCCTTCATCGAGGAAAAAAGTAATTAGGGCTCTTTGCAGTTTTGCTCCTTTGCCTTTGTAAACTGGAAAACCTGTTCCTGTAAGTTTAATACCCAGATCAAAATCTATAATATCATATTTCTTAATAAGATCCCAGTGAGGAAGGGCTTTATCAGATATAAGAGGCATAGTTCCTCCTTCACGCACTTTAATATTATCATCAGCCCCAAATCCTGGTGGAACAGATTCATGAGGAAGGTTTGGCAGCCGGATGATCTCATTCCGCAACTCATTATCTATGGGTATCAGTTTGTCGGAGAGAGACTTGATTTCTTCTTTTAATGAATATGTTTTTTCTTTCGAAGCCGCAGCCTTATCTCTTTTACCATCTTTCATCAGGGCGCCTATCTCTTTGGAGATACGGTTCATCTCTCCCTGCATTGAATCGGTTTTGGATTGTATTTCCCGGCGTGAGGAATCGAGTGCAAGAATCCTGTTAATTATATCTTCTGCCTGGAAGTTTTTAACTTTCAACCGTTCAATTATAAATTCTTTCTTTTCCCGAATTAGGTTTATTGTTAACATATTCAGTGATGAATTAATAAAAAAGCAGGCTAAGGCGCCTGCTGTAAAAATATCAAAAAACTCCCGATAATACTTTCCTGTAATAGAAAAGAATTGCGGGAGCCTGATTCTTTTAAGATAATCGCTTACTCTGTAACCGGTTAGAGTGTGAAATATCCTATTGATAAATAGATTTAGTAATTAAAGTGTTTACCT
Organism: Bacteroidales bacterium; assembly: GCA_003141495.1. Taxonomy (GTDB): domain Bacteria; phylum Bacteroidota; class Bacteroidia; order Bacteroidales; family VadinHA17; genus LD21. Next base: position 70,542 of record PLMC01000060.1, on the reverse strand, counting down.
ATTTCACACTCTTAACCGATACATAAGTCTTGTTATCTTTTTTTCTTTTGAACTCAACTTCTCCATCTGTAAGTGCAAAAAGAGTGTGGTCTTTTCCGAGGCCAACGTTGATGCCTGGATTATGCTTGGTTCCTCTCTGGCGAACTATAATGTTGCCTGCCTTGGCTGTCTGGCCGCCAAAGAGCTTCACTCCTAATCGTTTACTTTCAGAATCGCGACCGTTACGTGAACTACCTGCTCCTTTCTTGTGTGCCATAATTCTATATTTTTATTTTCTTAAAGATTCAACTGATTATTTTTTGTTTTTTGGTGTTTTTTTTGATGCAGGTTTTTTCTCAGCAACTTTTTTTGCAGCAGTTTTCTTAACAGGTGCTTCTTCTTTTTTTGCAGCAGGTTTCCTGGCAGCTTTTTTCTCCTTTATGGGGTCTTCAGCAACCACAACATCAGCTACCTTCGATTCAGCTTTTTTTGCAGCAGCTTTTTTCGGTGCGGCAATACCGTTTATACTAATGATTTCAACCTGAGTAAAATTCTGACGGTGTCCGTTTCTGACCCTGTAACCTTTTTTTCTTTTCTTCTTGAAAACAATTACCTTGTCACCTCTCACCCCATTGTCGAGAATCTTTCCTCCGACGACAGCGCCTTTGATTGTTGGCTCTCCGATGGTTATTTTACCGTTGTCATCAATTAAAAGAACCTTGTCAAACTCTACTTCTTTTTCTTCTTCAAATTCGAGCCTGTGAACAAAAATCTTTTTGCCATTCTCAACTTTAAACTGCTGGCCTGCAATTTCTACGATTGCGTACATCTTATCTTTTTTTTACGTTACTCCGCGAGGCGTATATAATCATTAGATCGTATAACTTTCATTTGCCCCTTCGAATTTATCCAAAATTGGACTGCAAAGATATAAAAATTAGGTTATCAACAAATCAATTTAGCTAATTTTTTATTGTAGAATGTTATTCAGAAATCACATATATTGAACTTGCTGTAATTCTGACAAAGATGAGTGAACAAAGTTGGTGATTTTATTGTCAGGGTGTTAATAAAAAAGAATATTCTCACTCCAAGTGTTAGTGCTAATATCTTTATATTTGTCTGATACAATAAGAAACTAAATAATTCCAAGGCGTATAAACTACTGGTATGAAGAGAGTAAAGCTAAAAGTAATGGGCATATCATACAGCCAGACTCAATCAGGAGCTTATACNNGGATTTGAAGCACAGGCAATTGTAATAAAACTTGAGAATTTAGATCCTCCCCGTCCATTAACTCATGACCTCTTTAAAAAATTTGCTGATGAGTTTAATATATCGGTTATCGAAGTCATGATTTACAAACTTGAAGAGGGTGTGTTCTTCTCAAAGCTTGTTTGTAATAATGGAGAAAAAGAATATTCAATAGACAGCAGAACATCCGATGCCGTGGCATTAGCATTGAGATTCAGCTGTCCGATATTTATTACTGAAGAAATTCTTAAGAAAGCAGGAATAACGGTTAATCCTACCGATAATGAGGTATCTCCGGTAAACGAAGTTGAAAATTTCTTCGAATCGGAAAAAACCAAGTATGACACCTATTCCGATGAGGAGCTCTATAAAATGATTGATGAAGCAATCAAGACCGAAGATTATGAACGTGCTGCTGCTGTGAGGGATGAGATCGAAAAAAGAAAGAAAAAAAAGAAATAATGCATTCCGCATAATTTTGGAGCAAATAATCATAAACTTTTTATAATGAAAAGATCATTGGTACTGGCTTTTTTATCTGTAATTACAGGATATTACGCTATAGCAAAAGAGTTTAAGCTTGCTTCTCCCGATAATAAAATTTCAGTGACTGTTACTGTCGGCACTGATATTATGTGGTCCGCCACATGTGAAGGCAGGGAGCTAATAAACAACTCAAAAATTGCAATGATCCTCGCAAATGGGAAGATACTAGGAGAAAATGAAAAAGTCAAAAAAGCAGCAATCAGCCAGCTTAATGATATTATCAGACCGGTTGTGTCAAACAAGAAATCAGTGATCACAGATAACTGCAATATCCTGACAATCTCTTTCAATTCAGGTTTTTCCCTTCAGTTCAGAGCTTACAACGATGGAGTCGCATACAGATTTGAAACTTCGATGAAGGAAGATATTATAATTAAAAATGAAATTTCAGAATTTGATTTTCCGGCCGGATCTCATTCCTGGTACCCGCTGGAAACCAGTTTTATGTCGCATAACGAAAGGACATTTATTTATTCATCTCTGGATACCATTGGAAATAAACATCTTGCCAGTCTGCCAACTCTTTTCCAGGTAAACGGTATTGATGTTCTTGTAACTGAATCGGATATAGAGGATTACCCTGGTATGTGGCTTGTTGGTGGTGGATCGGGGAAAATTTCAGGGATATGGTCAAAATATCCGGAAACTGAAAAACTTACCCGTGACCGTGACCTGTTTGTTACAGCTACTAAAGACTATATAGCGAAAACAAAAGGGACACGGACATTCCCTTGGAGGGCTTTTGTTATCGCTCAGAATGATGTTAAATTAATTGAGAGCGACCTTGTCTATAAACTTGCCCCACCAAATAAGATAGAAGATACAAAATGGATAAAACCCGGACATGTGGCATGGGATTGGTGGAACGCAAACAATGTTTATGGTGTTGATTTCAGAGCAGGTATAAACAACGATACATATAAATATTATATCGATTTTGCCGCAAAAAACGGAATTGAATATGTTATACTTGATGAGGGTTGGTACCCGTTGGGAAATGTTTTTGCATCAGTGCCTGAAATTAATGTCCCCGAACTCTGCAAATATGCCGAAAGCAAGCATGTCGGAGTAATTTTATGGGTTGTATGGAAGACCTTCTGGGATAAGATTGATGAAGCTATAGCTCTCTATGAAAAATGGGGTGTAAAAGGTGTTAAGGTTGATTTCATGCAGAGGGATGATCAGAAAATTGTAAACTTCTATCTTGAAGCCGCAAAGAAAACTGCAGAACATCATCTCCTCATTGACTTTCATGGCGCATATAAACCCGATGGGCTTGGACGTACGTGGCCTAATGCACTCACACGCGAAGGGGTGAAGGGAATGGAGAATGATAAGTGGAGCAAAGAGGTTACACCCGAACATGATGTAACACTTCCATTTACCAGAATGATTGCGGGGCCAATGGATTATACTCCGGGAGCTCTTGTGAATATGGACAAGGCGAATTTTACGCCGAATTTCACCCGTCCTGAGAGCCAGGGAACCAGAGCACACCAGGTGGCTTTATACGTAATTTATGAGAGTCCTTTGCAGATGCTGTCTGACAGTCCTTCAAACTATATGAAAGAACAGGAAACAACAGATTTTATAGTGAAGATACCCGTTGTTTGGGATGATATTATCGGGATTGATGGTAAGGTAGGTGATTACATCCTGCTTGCCAGAAGGTCAGGGAAAGAATGGTTTGCGGGAGCTCTTACAAACTGGACAGCTCGCGACATGGATCTGGATCTCTCATTCCTTCCTGCCGGGAAATACTCTATGGATATATTTCAGGATGGCATTAATGCCGACAGATATGCCGGCGATTATAAACATCTGAAAACTTTTGTAAAATCGGGTGATAAGGTGAAGATTCATCTTGCGCCAGGTGGTGGATGGGCAGCCAGAATCACTCCCGAACAACAAAATTAAGTAACCAGAATGAGACAATATCTTGATCTGCTCGATCATGTATTAAAAAACGGCACAGAAAAGAAGGACAGGACAGGTACCGGTACAATAAGTGTATTTGGTTATCAGATGAGGTTTAACCTTGAGGATGGTTTTCCGCTTCTTACAACCAAAAAACTTCATGTTAAGTCTATTATTCATGAATTACTCTGGTTTATTTCAGGGGATACTAATACGAAGTACCTGAACGATAATGGAGTAAAGATCTGGAACGAGTGGGCTGATAAAAATGGGAACCTTGGACCGATATATGGCTATCAATGGCGTTCATGGCTTTCCGAAAGCGGAGAAAAGATTGATCAGATGAAGAAGGTTATAAGCTCAATTAAGAACTCGCCCGATTCGCGCAGACATATTATCAGCGCGTGGAATGTCGGTGAATTAGATAAGATGGCTCTTCCTCCATGTCATATTCTATTCCAATTCTATATTGCAGGTGACAGGTTATCGTGTCAGCTCTACCAGAGAAGTGCAGATATTTTTATCGGAGTACCGTTTAATATTGGATCATATGCTCTGTTGACGCTTATGGTAGCTCAGGTAACTGGCTATAAACCAGGTTATTTTGTTCACACTCTTGGTGATGCGCATATTTATCTCAACCATATAGATCAGGCAAAACTTCAACTCACGAGGGAACCATGTAAGCTGCCTATAATGTCAATTAATCCTGAAGTAACTGATATCCTCAAGTTCACATACAGTGATTTCACTTTGTCGGATTATATTGCACATCCTCATATTAAAGGTGATATTTCAGTATAATGTTTAAAGTATGATCTCAATAATTGTTGCTGTTTCTGAAGATTGGGGAATTGGAAAGGATAATGAGCTTTTATGGCACATTTCCGAAGATCTGAAGAGATTTAAAAAGCTGACATCAGGGAACACGGTCATTATGGGGAAAAAAACCTGGGAATCATTACCCCGGAGGCCATTACCAGGAAGGAAAAATATTGTTCTCACGGATGACCCGAATGAATCCATCGAAAATTCTGTTACTGCATATTCTATTGATGACGCACTGGACAAATGCGGACCAGACGAAGAAATATTTATTATTGGCGGAGGGAGTATATATCGGCAGTTTATGCCGATTGCTGACCGCCTGTTTATAACTCATGTTCATAAAAAGGCGCCGGCAGATATCTATTTCCCTGAAATTGACCGGAGTATATGGGAAATTATTGAAAAAGAGGATTTTAAAACCGACGAAAGCAATAGTATTCCCTATACATATACTATATACGAAAGAAGAAAACGCTAAAAAAGTTGAGGTTGAGGTTAAGGTTAAGTTCTCAACCTAAACCTTAGCCTCAGCCTTTTTACTTCCGCATGCGACCAGGGTTAATGGATTTTAAGATGCCTTCAGTATCTTGAGGTTTATTCTTTCAAGCTTCCGGTTTGCATAGTCGATTGTTATTTCCAGCTCATTCGTTTCAATGGATGGCATTTCGAACATAGCATCAAGCATTATTGTTTCGCATATAGATCTTAGTCCGCGGGCTCCGAGTTTGAATTCAATAGCTTTATCGACGATATATTCGAGAACACCTTCTNNCCGTATGATCTGAGGTCCTGCGGCGCTATATATTGGAGCAGATTGTCTTTATCAACTTTTTCACGGATTTTTGAAGCGCCGAAACCTACGATCTGTGTATTAAGTCGTTGTGCAATTTTCTTGTCAATACCTTCAAATGCCCCCCCGCATATAAAAAGAATGTTCTTTGTATCCACAGGGATCATTTTCTGTTCCGGATGTTTTCTTCCGCCCTGCGGCGGCACATTTACTATTGATCCCTCAAGTAATTTCAGAAGTCCCTGCTGAACACCTTCGCCTGATACATCGCGGGTTATTGAAGGATTGTCGCCCTTTCGTGCAATTTTGTCGATTTCATCGATAAAAACAATGCCTTTCTCCGCAGCTTTAACATCATAATCAGCATTTTGCAGCAGCCGGGTCAGAAGGCTTTCAATATCTTCTCCAACGTAACCTGCCTCGGTAAGTACTGTTGCATCAACAATGGTAAACGGAACATGCAGCATTTTTGCAACAGTCCTGGCAAGAAGCGTCTTCCCGGTACCGGTCTCACCAACAAGAATAATGTTTGATTTTTCTATTTCGATATCGTCGGCATCGGGTTTTTGCATAAGCCTTTTGTAGTGGTTGTATACTGCCACCGCAATTATCTTCTTAGCCATTTCCTGACCAATTACATACTGATCGAGGAAATTCTTAATTTCTGCCGGCTTGAGAAGGTTTATAATATCAAAATGCACATTCTTTTTAGTTCCGAGTTCTTCGTTCATTATGCTGTGAGCCTGCTCAATACAGTGGTCACAAATATGGCCTTCGAGACCCGCTATGAGCATGTTGGCCTCTTTCTTGGTTCTGCCGCAAAATGAACATTTATCCATTATTCACTATTTTACATTTTTCACCAGGATCTCATCTATCATCCCATAATCTTTAGCCTCCTGGGATGTCATCCAGTAATCTCTGTCAGAATCTTTTTCAACTTTTTCAACAGAGTTTCCCGAATGAAGCGCGATTATCTCGTAAAGCTCTCTTTTAAGTTTTACAATTTCACGTACGGTTATTTCCAAATCTGTAGCAACTCCCTCTGCACCGCCCATGGGCTGATGTATCATAATCCTTGAATGTTTCAATGCAGATCTCTTTCCTTTCTTACCGGCTGTAAGGAGAACTGCGCCCATTGAGGCTGCCATTCCGGTACAGATTGTTGCTATGTCAGCTGAAATATACTGCATAGTATCGTAGATTCCCAGTCCTGCATTGACTGATCCGCCCGGAGTATTAAAATATATCTGAATATCTTTTCCGGGATCTGCCGAATCGAGATAGAGTAACTGTGCCTGTATAATATTAGCAACATAATCATCAATGGGTAAGCCAAGGAAAATAATCCTGTCCATCATAAGACGTGAAAAGACATCCATGGATGCCACATTTAATTGTCGCTCCTCAATAATGGTTGGTGAAATATAACTGTCACCAAAAACGGAAGTGTATTTGTGCAAGCCCGTACTGCTTACTCCACGTTTACTTCTTGCAAACTTTCCAAAATCGTCAAGAATATTCATATTTTTTACATTAAAAATTAACAGGCAAAGATAATAAAATTAAAATAAATCATCGCAAAGCATTGATTACTATTCAAAAAGCTTATTAAATTCCTCAGTTGTAACACTCTTGTCCTCAAGCTTTACAAGTTCCTTTATCAGCAGAATAACCTTTTCATCAAGTATTTTGTCGGCTATTCTTTTTGCATCTTCGTCTCTTTTCAGGGTCTCTTTCGCATAATTAGCAATCTGCTCATCCGTAGTATAAAAGAGGCCATACTGCTGGAACTGATATCTTGTTATGTTTTCAGCTTCTTTCTGCAGTTCTTCCTCACTTATCTTAACCTCATTGTCGCGCGCTACTTTGTTTCGTATCAGCTGCCATTTAAGATCTTTTCTGAAACTGTCAAATTCTTTCTCTATCTGTTCCGCTGTGGATTTTTCATTGACTCTGAGAAGCCATTTTTTCAGGAATTCCTCAGGAAGCTGGAAATCGGTTTTTTCCATCGTCATGTTTTTAATATCCATCATAAGTTTAAAATCGCTTTCACGTTTCAGGTTAGCTACGATTTCCTCTTCAATCTTTTTCAGGAATTCCTCTTCAGAGTTAATGACGCCTTCGCCGAAGATCTTGTCGAAAAGTTCTTTCCCAAGTTCTGCTGGATAAAACCGGCTTATTTCATTAACTGTAAATCTGTAATTCGCCACAAGATCTGCAACCTCTTCCTTTTTTTTATGAAGTATACCGGCTATTTCCATATCGTTAGGAAATGCTTTTTTCAGGTCGAAATCAATAGTATCATGGATATTTTTCCCGATAAATTCTTTTTTTATTTTTTTATCCTTTATAATATCAATACCAAGTGAAGTTTCTTCAACAGAGGGGCCTTCCGGTATCACATTCCCATTTTCATCAATAGCTTCAATTCTTCCTTTAACCACGTCCTTTTCTTCAATCTGTTCAGATTTTTTCAATTCACCATATCTTCGGGTATAGTTTTCGAGGTACTGGCTCCTCATCTTTTCGTCGACAATTATGTCATACTGATTGACTTTATTTTTTTTCGACAGTTTCAGTTCAAATACCGGGCTCAGTCCAAGTTCAAATGAAAAGGTAAAATCCTGTTGCGTATCGAAATCAATCTTATCCTGTTCATCCACTTTTGGAAGTGGATCTCCAAGAATTTCCAGTTTTTCGTCAGTAATATATTTCTGAATATTTTCCGTTACAATCTTATTGATTTCATCGAGCTGGACAGCTTTGCCGTACATTTTCTTTATGAGTCCGATTGGTACCATTCCCGGACGGAATCCTTTTATAGTTGCTTTCTTCCTGTAATCTTTCAGTACTGTTTCGGCTTTATCTTCATAATCGGTTTTCTCAATCTTAATCTTTAGAACTGCATTCAGATCGTCGATGTTTTCTTTGGTAATATTCATTTTAATTGTTGTTTATTTTCCAGTTAAAAAAACCGCCAAAACGCACTTTTAAAGAGGTTACGGGCGGCTTGACACATTTGTGCGGATGAAGGGACTCGAACCCCCACGTCACGAAGACACAAGATCCTAAGTCTTGCTCGGCTACCAATTACGACACATCCGCGGTAAAATTCCCCGCAAAAGTATAATAATTTATTATGAAAACAAATTGATTAAGCTACCTGCGCAGTTCAAAGTTCTTCCCAAGATATACTTTTCTTACATGCTCATCATCTGCCAATTGCGCTGATGTGCCTGATTTAAGGATGCGACCCTCGAAAAGAAGGTAAGCGCGATCGGTGATTGAAAGGGTTTCGTGAACATTATGATCGGTAATAAGAATACCTATGTTTTTTTCCCTCAGTTTTGATACAATCTCCTGAATATCTTCTACAGCAATCGGATCAACGCCGGCAAATGGTTCGTCGAGCAAGATGAATTTCGGTTTAAGGGCAAGAGCCCGGGCAATTTCAGTACGCCTTCTTTCTCCTCCCGAAAGCTGGATCCCTTTACTTGATCTTATTTTGTATAATCCGAATTCACTCAGAAGAGTCTCCAGTCTTTCTTCCTGCTCCTGTTTAGGGAAGCCTGACATTTCAAGAACTGCGCGGATATTATCTTCAACTGACATGTTTCTGAAAACAGAAGCTTCCTGTGCAAGATAACCGATACCTTTTCTAGCACGTTTATATACTGGAAGAGTGGTTATCTCCTCATTATCCAGGAATATTTTTCCCTCTCTGGGTCTTATTAATCCGACAATCATGTAAAAGGTTGTTGTCTTACCTGCGCCGTTCGGCCCGAGAAGTCCAACTATCTCACCCTGTTCAACTTCAACAGAAACATGGTCAACAACAGTCCTGCTGCGATATTTTTTGATAAGATTTTCAGTGTACAGTTTCATATAAGACACTATGAAGTTGCTGGTTCGGCTTTTTCACCCTCACCAAAGAATTCTTTACGATCTTTATCTTTTTGCCTCATGACTTTTGCCGAAATAAAGATGCTTACTTCATAAAGAATAAGAAGAGGAATTGCGACAAGTGTTTGTGAAAAGACATCAGGCGGAGTGATAATTGCTGCAATAATAAATATGACCACGATAGCATGCTTCCGGTATGTTCTCATAAATTTGGGTGAAAGGATACCTATTTTTGTGAGGAAGAAAGCTACTATTGGCAACTCGAAAACCAGGCCGGTGGCCAGGCATATTGACGTTAAAGTACCAATATATGACCTGACATTGATCTGATTTACAACAGAGGAATCAATTTCATACGAGCTCAGAAAATGTATCGACAGAGGAGCAAGCATAAAATATCCGAAAAGCACACCTATAAAGAATAGACCGGAAGCTGCCAGCACAGCACCTTTTGCATATCTTGCTTCATTAGGCTTGAGCGCCGGCTTAAAAAATTGCCAGAACTCCCAGAGTATAACAGGAAATGCAAGTATCAGTCCGGCAACCATTGCAGCTGTTATATGAGTTGTAATCTGTCCCGACATTTTTATACTGATTAGATTTAATGGTTTGGTGTTAATGCATAAGGCTGGCGTATTAAGATATCCCCCGAGCTCACAGAGTAACCGGTTAGTAATAAAGTTGGGACTCTTGGGGCCAAGAATAATCGTATTGAAAAGAACATTTTTAAATATAAAAGCTATAATCATAAAGAACACTATAGCTAAAATGGAACGGATAATATGCCATCTTAATTCCTCGAGATGTTGAAGGAATGACATCTCTTTCTCTCCATCCTTCCCTTTTTTCCCAAATATTGCCATTGAAACCTATATTAGATTGGATTAAAATTCAGCCTGTAAAGATGATAAATCTTCTTTTGCAAAACAATATTATTCTTTCAGTCTATTCCTTGTTATTTAACCCAATATCATTTTTGTTAATTAATTTTTAAAAATATTATTTGATTAAGATTTTTAGTAACTTTATATAAACTGTAAAACAAAGTTCTTTATAGTTTACTGATATTATCATTTTTAGAAGACAATGTTGAATGATTCTACTATACATGACTACTTAAAAAAGTACTTTGGATTTGATACTTTCAAAGGTAATCAGGAGCCTATTATAAGGAATGTCTTGTCAGGACGGGATACTTTCGTTCTTATGCCTACAGGAGGAGGTAAATCTTTGTGCTACCAGTTACCAGCAGTTATGAAGAAGGGAATAGCCATTGTAATTTCTCCTTTGATCGCTCTTATGAAGAACCAGGTTGACGCGATGAGAAACTTCAGCACTGACGATGATGTCGCCCACTTCCTGAATTCATCACTCACCAAGACTGAGATTGCAAGGGTCAAAAAAGATGTTCTGTCAGGGAAAGCAAAACTCCTCTATGTTGCTCCGGAATCTCTTACAAAAGAGGAGAATATTGAATTCCTCAAGAATGTAGATATTTCCTTTTATGCAATTGACGAAGCTCATTGCATTTCAGAATGGGGCCATGACTTCAGACCTGAGTACAGAAGGATCAGACCTATAATAGACATGATTGGAAGATCGCCTATTATAGCACTAACAGCAACTGCCACTCCAAAAGTTCAGCATGACATTCTGAAAAACCTAAGTATTCTTGATGCAGATGTATTTAAATCCTCTTTTAACAGGCCAAATCTTTACTATGAAGTAAAGTCCAAACAGGATGTTACAAAGGAGATCATTAAATATATTAAGAACAATGCCGGGAAGTCAGGAATAATATATTGTCTGAGCCGTAAGAAAGTTGAGGAGATGGCTGAAGTCCTCAAAGTAAATGGAATTAAGGCACTCCCATACCATGCCGGCATGGACTCGGCTACCCGTACGATGAACCAGGACATGTTTCTTATGGAGGAGGTGGATATTATTGTAGCAACTATCGCCTTCGGGATGGGGATTGATAAACCGGATGTCAGGTTTGTAATTCATTATGATATCCCTAAAAGCCTCGAAGGGTATTACCAGGAGACCGGCCGGGCAGGACGTGACGGTGGTGAGGGGAACTGTATCGCTTATTATAGCTATAATGATATTCTAAAACTTGAGAAATTCATGCAGGGGAAACCGATTGCTGAACAGGAAATTGGGAAACAGCTGCTTCTAGAAACAGTTTCGTATGCTGAGTCCTCAGTCTGCAGAAGAAAGCTCTTGCTACATTATTTTGGAGAGGAATATCTGAAAGAAAATTGTGAAGCCTGCGATAACTGTCTGCATCCCAAGTCGCAATTTGAAGGTAATGAGGCAGTTATAAATGTTCTGGAGACTATCCTGGCAGTTAAAGAGAAGTTTAAAGCAGATCATATTGCAAATATTCTTTCAGGGAAAGTAACCTCGGCAATAAAATCCTATAAACATCATAAGCTTGAGTTTTTCGGCATAGGGGAAGATAAAGATGAGAAATTCTGGAATATGGTTATCAGACAGGCTCTAATTGCCAAATTCCTTACCAAGGATATTGAGAATTATGGTCTTCTTAAGCTGACAGAAAAAGGTATGGGGTTCCTTGAAAATCCAACTTCATTCATGCTTGCTGAGGATCACGATTATGCAGATACTACTGATGAAGAAAATGCCTTTGGTGCAAGAACAGCAGTAGTTGATGAAGAACTATTCAGTATCCTGAAAGATTTGCGTAAAAAGCTGTCGAAACAGAAAGATGTACCCCCATTTGTCATTTTTCAGGATCCTTCGCTTGAGGATATGGCTATTCAGTACCCGATAACAATTGATGAACTACAGAATATATCAGGTGTCGGAGCTGGAAAGGCTCAGCGCTATGGAGAAGAATTCATAGAGATAATCAAAAAATATGTTGAGGAGAAGGAGATCATCAGACCCCTGGATATGGTGGTCAAATCGGTTGTCAATAAATCGGGCATTAAAGTCTATATTATACAGAGTATTGATATGAAAAGGCCTCTTGAAGATATTGCTGAAGCGAAGGGACTGGAGATGTCGGAACTTGTATCAGAAATTGAAGCAATAGTAAATTCCGGAACCCGTTTAAACCTCGATTACTATGTCGATATGATGATCGATGAGGAGAGGCAGCACGATATCTATTCATATTTCAGGGAAGAAGCTGAATCCGATTCTCTTGAAGATGCTATTAAAGAACTTGGTAGCGAGTTCGAAGAAGAAGAAATCAGGCTTGTGAGGATTAAATTTCTTTCGGAGATGGGGAACTGATAATATAATTCCGGATTTTTTTTCAATCAACAACCGGGCTGCAGACGTGCCCGGCGCAGCTAATCATCATTCCGAAATCCGCAAACATTTTTCCTTTGATATCAGGAAATAAAATAATACAGACAAAACATAAAATGGGTATATTAACTGAGACGGAAGAAACCATTTCATGTGGTCTCTTTTGTCGTATCGCTGCGATGTATTTAACAGGATTAAGAAATCAGGAATTGATTTTAAAATTAAAACTGACAGGAAAACCCAGATTAAGTCCGGATAAATCAGCCAGGCGATAAAATACGAAACCTGTAAAACAACCCCGACAAATGTTACAATCCCAAGAACGATTGTATATCTGTCTTTATAAATTTTACCTTTTGAAATCCACCTGCTTCTCTGTTTCAGAAACGACCTGTAAGTTGATGTTGATTTTGTAGTTACCATGACATCAGGCGATTCCATCCATAATATTTTTGCACCTTTTCCTTTTTTCATACTATGCAATAAGAAAATATCATCACCTGAGTTTATTTCATCATGCAGATTATCAGAATGATCAAGATATGTTTCTCTTGTAAATGCAAGATTTGCACCATTACACATTGTCGCCTCCTCTGAAATCGCAGAAGCAGCTGTAATTCCTTGCAGACTCAAAAACTCCAGTTCCTGAAAATTTCCTAAAAACCCAGGTACTGATTCTAACCGAACCGGACAAATGATCATATCAGGTCTGTTCAGTTCATAAAATGCTGCAATTATCCTGATCCAGTTCTCTCCCATACTGCAATCGGCATCGGTTGTGATAACTAGATTACCTTTTGCAGCAGTTATGCCGGTTCTGAGAGCCTGTTTTTTCCCTTTCCCTTTATTATACAAAGTAAGAATATTGCTAATCCCGGTAAATCCCTCAGCAATTTCGAAAGTTTTGTCTGTGGAATTATCATCAATGATTATCACCTCAAATAGGTATTCCGGATAATTCTGGTGGGCAATGCTGTTTAAAAGAGCCGGAAGGTTATTCTGCTCATTTCTGCATGCAACAACCACTGAAACAAAAGTTACCGGTTCTGTAGAAGCATTAAAAATCTTAATTTTGAAAAGACTTCTATATAATTTTAGAAGGAGAAAAAAATAAGGAAGAATCAGTATAGCCGGAAGCCAGTGCATAGCTTATTTCTTCATCCATTCAAACATTTTATAATGAATGCTCTTCATTCCAAGAGCCTCATAGGTATGTTGTGCCACTGAGTTATTGGTTTCCACGTAGAGACGCAGCCCTGCAACACTTTCTTTAACTGCCTCATTTTTAATATGCATGTACATTGACCTGAAGATACCAGTTCTTCTGAATTCCGGCAAGACATAAACAGACTGGAACCACCAGACATTACAATTTCTCCAGTCACTCCATTCATAAGTAATGAGAAGGGATGCCACAATATTACCTTTCTCTTCAGCCATCCAGTACTGTCCACGGAAGCTGTCATTGAAAACAGCTTTAACACCTTTATCGATTATTTCAGGGACCAAGGTCATATGTTCAGTTTCCCAGGCCATTTTCTGCTGGAAATCAACTATGACAGCGGCATCTTCGGGTGTAGCTTTACGTATTGTTATCATGATATAAGATTATTTTTTTCATCCTGTTTTCTTACCCCCCAAGCCCCACAAGGGGGGGCTAAAACCATTTCTCAGTGAACCTCAGTGTCTCCTCTGTGTATCTCCTTGACAGTTCTTACCTTTTTCCTTCTTCTTCAACCTCAACTTTAATCTCAACCTTAACCTTAACCTTTATTTGTATTCATCCCAGCTCTTGATAGCCAGGTCGTCGATGCTCATCTTGCAGAAAGCCAGGATATAGGCACTTGCAAGCCGTGCATTTGTAATAAGAGGAACATTATAATCCACTGCACTTCTTCTTATAGTATAATCGTTATTAAGTTCTTTGTCACTGAGATCTTTCGGGATGTTTACAACAAGATCAACCTCGCGTGATTTGATAAGGTCAATAGTGTTTGGCGATTTATTCTCATCTGGCCAGTATGCCACATGTGCTTCAACACCTGCATTTTTCAGGAATTGCTGGGTTCCTCTTGTTGCATAAAGTTTATGACCTTTTTCACGAAGAGCTCTGGCGCTGTTAAGAAGTTCAACTTTTGACCGGGCCGGACCTGTGGATAGAAGGATACTCTTTTTCGGCACCCTGTACCCGACAGAAAACATGGCTTTAAGTATGGCTTCATAGAAACCTTCACCAATGCATCCTACTTCCCCGGTGGATGACATGTCAACTCCAAGAACAGGGTCGGCTTTGGCAAGACGCGAAAAGCTGAACTGAGGAGCTTTGACTCCAACATAATCAATTTCGAATATTGTTTTCCCGGGCTTTTCCGTAGGCAGACCCAGCATCACTTTTGTCGCTAGTTCAATAAGATTGGTTTTGAGAACTTTGGAAACAAAAGGCATGCTCCGGCTTGCACGCAGGTTACATTCAATGACCTTAATATCATTATCCTTTGCCAGGAACTGTATATTGAAAGGCCCTGAGATATTCAGTTCTTTTGATATCTGACGTGAGATACGTTTTATTCTCCTTGATGTTTCAAAATATATTTTCTGGGCAGGGAAAACCATTGTTGCATCGCCTGAGTGAACGCCAGCAAACTCTACATGTTCGCTGATGGCATAGGCGATCATTTCCCCATCGCGGGCCACTGCATCGATCTCGATCTCCTTTGCATTCTCGATAAACTCAGATACAACTACTGGATATTGTTTTGATACCTGAGCTGCAAGTTTAAGGTAATGTGACAATTCATTTTTATTTGAGACAACATTCATTGCAGCTCCTGACAAGACATAAGATGGCCTGATTAGAACTGGGAATCCTATACGGTCGACAAATTCAAAAATATCATCTATTGTTGATAATTCTTTCCAGCGAGGCTGGTCAACCTTCATAATATCAAGCATCGCGGAAAATTTATGCCGGTTCTCCGCCCTGTCTATTGATACTGGTGAAGTGCCGAGGACCGGTACTTTTTCTTTATAAAGCCTCATCGCCAGATTATTTGGTATCTGACCTCCAACCGACACTATAACGCCTCCGGGGTTTTCAAGTTCAATTATATCGAGAACCCTTTCAAAAGTCAATTCATCAAAGTAAAGCCGGTCGCATATATCATAATCTGTACTGACAGTTTCGGGATTATAATTTATCATTATTGACCGGAATCCCTCTTTTTTTATTGTGTCAATTGCGTTTACCGAACACCAGTCGAATTCAACGCTCGAACCTATCCTGTAAGCTCCTGATCCAAGAACAATGACTGATTTTTTATCGTTTTCACATATTATATCATGTTCAGAACCGCTGTAAGTAAGATACAGATAATTTGTTACTGCCGGATATTCAGCAGCGAGTGTATCTATTTGTTTGATATAAGGGACTATCCCTAAAGTTTTCCGATAATTTCTTACTTTCATAAGATCGTCGTTGATCTTATCGGGCCCAGATTTGAATACATGCCTGGCAATCTGGAAATCGCTGAATCCGTTTATCTTGGAATGAGAGAGGAGATCTGCAGGTACAGATTCCAAAGATTGATACTTACAAAGCTCATTTTTAATGTTTATTATATTCCTGAGCTTGAAAAGGAACCATTTATCAATTTTTGTGAGTTCATAGATCCTTTCAACGGGCATCCCTATTTCAAGAGCTTCCGCAATTGAAAAGATCCTCATATCCGTTGGTTCGGCAAGTTCTTTCTCAATATCCTCAAAGCCAAGATTCCGGTTTCCGGTAAAACCGTGCATCCCCTGACCGATCATTCTTAATCCTTTCTGGATAACCTCTTCGAATGTTCTGCCTATTGCCATTACTTCACCGACACTCTTCATGCTGCTGCCGATCAGATGAGATACCCCCTCGAATTTATTAAGGTCCCACCGTGGTATCTTGCATACAATATAATCAAGAGCAGGTTCGAAACAGGCAGTTGTGTTTTTTGTGACTGAGTTTTTCAGTTCATGAAGACCGTAGCCCATTCCGAGTTTAGCAGCAATAAATGCCAGCGGATAACCCGTAGCTTTTGAGGCAAGCGCACTTGACCTCGACAGACGTGCATTTACTTCAATAACCCTGTAATCTTCAGAATCAGGCGCCAGAGCATACTGAACATTACACTCTCCGACAATTCCAATATGTCTGATAATTCTTATGGAAAGCTCTCTGAGCTTATGATATTCACTATTTGTGAGAGTCTGGGAGGGTGCAACAACAATACTCTCGCCAGTGTGTATTCCAAGAGGATCGAAATTCTCCATATTACATACAGTGATGCAATTATCATATTTATCTCTTACGACCTCATATTCAACCTCTTTCCAACCTTTCAGAGATTCTTCTACAAGTATTTGGTCTGAATAAGAAAATGCCTTTGAGGCAAGGGTTCTTAGTTCTTCAGAGTTCGAAGCAAAACCGCTTCCCTGACCACCGAGAGTATATGCAGCTCTTATTATAATGGGGTATCCAAGCCGGGTTGCCGCATCAATAGCTTCATTCACTCCCGATACGGCAATACTGTCAGGTGTCTTAATATCTATCTCATCAAGTCTCCTGACAAAAAGCTCCCGGTCTTCGGTATCCATGATAGCCGTAACAGGTGTTCCAAGGACCCTGACATTATATTTTTCAAAAACGCCGGATTTGTAAAGTTCTGTTCCACAATTGAGAGCTGTCTGCCCTCCAAAGGATAAGAGGATACCATCGGGTTTCTCCCTGGCAATCACCTTTTCAACAAAATATGGAGTAACAGGGAGGAAATAAATTTTATCGGCCAGTTCTTCAGATGTCTGAACTGTTGCAATATTAGGATTTATAAGAACCGTACTGACATCTTCTTCTTTTAGTGCTTTCAAAGCCTGGGAGCCGGAGTAATCAAACTCTCCTGCTTCGCCTATTTTCAATGCTCCTGAACCCAGGATTATTACCTTTTTTACATCATCTTTCATCATCCGGATTTGAGGTTCAAAAATAATATAATTTTTTAATTAGACTTTGCAATTATGGAAAAATGCATATATTTGCAAAAATAATGCATAAATATGCAAAAAACTAAAAGACTTCTGGTAATAGAGAAGATTATTTCTGAAGAAATCATTTCAACTCAGGAAGAATTGCTCAGAAAGCTGAAAGGGAAAGGGATAAGCTGTACACAGGCTACATTGTCCCGCAATTTAAGGCAATTGGGTGTCGGACGCATACCTGATGGTGCAGGTGGTTACAAGTATTCTTTATCTGAAAACGACAGACGTTCGGAAAAATCTTCACTTAAGCTTAACATTGTACCTGTTATCCAGGATATAATTGAGGCAAAAGGACTTATGGTAATGAAAACTATCCCTGGAAATGCGAGCAATACTGCATTTTTTATAGACGGAACAGGAAGATATGAGATAGCAGGTACAATAGCGGGTGATGATACGATTCTGATAATCCCCAGAGACGGAGTCACTATCCAGCAGGTTCATACGTGCCTCGAAATTATTCTTCCGGGAATACATGAACAAGTAANNTATTCAACTCAAATTATAAACTAATGAAAGAAAAAGTTATTCTCGCGTATAGCGGTGGTTTGGATACTTCGGTGATACTTAAATGGTTAATCGAAAAAAATTATGATGTCATTGCTTTTGTTGCAGACGTTGGTCAGGCAGATGATTTTGAAGCATGCAGAGAGAAGGCCTTGTTGCTTGGAGCTTCAAAAGTGATTATAGCTGACCTGAAGAGGGAATTTATTGATAATTATGTTCTTAAAGCCATAATGGCAAATGCAATATATGAAGACAGGTACCTTCTTGGCACAGCTCTTGCAAGACCACTTATTGCAAAGAAACAGATCGAAGTAGCAAAAGCTGAGGGAGCAAATGCAGTGGCGCATGGCGCAACAGGTAAAGGCAATGACCAGGTGAGGTTCGAATTATGTTATTATGCCCTGATGCCAGGTGTTAAAGTTATTTCACCATGGAAAGATAAGGAGTTCCTGGCGACCTTTAAAGGAAGGACTGATCTTCTAAAATATGCCTCTGAAAAAAAGATTCCCGTGAAAGCAAGTATTGATAAGCCTTACAGTGAGGATGATAACCTTATGCATATCAGTCATGAAGCCGGGATACTGGAAGACCCAATGTATACTCTGCATAAGAGCATGCTGGAGAAGATGGTGATGCCACAGGATGCCCCCGATAAAGAAACCAGGATTGTGATTCATTTCAAAAACGGCATCCCTGTGAAACTTGTCAACAAAGAGGATGGAACAGTGAAGGAAGATTCCTATGAAATGTACATTTATCTGAATGAAATTGCAGGTAAAAACGGCATTGGGCTTCTCGACATGGTAGAAAACAGATTTGTGGGTATTAAATCGAGAGGCGTTTATGAGACTCCCGCTGCTACTGTTTTACATATAGCCCATAAGGACATCGAGGGAATAGCAATGGACAGAGAGGTAATGAGACTCGTAAACATGCTTACTCCAAAATTTGCTGAGATCATTTACAATGGTTTCTGGTTCAGCCCCGAAATGGATTTCCTCATGGCCGCTATTGAAAAAAGCCAGGAGCTTATTGATGGTAGCGTTCATCTGTGTCTTTATAAAGGTAATGTAATCATAGAGGGTCGTGAATCGCCATCTTCTCTGTATAATAAAAAGTTGTCAAGTATGGATATCGAGGGTGGATTTGACCAGACTGACAGTAAGGGATTCATAAGGATTAATGCAATAAGGCTGATGGCTCACAGGGCAATAATTGAAGCCAGTCAGAAAAAATGAGGAGTATAGTATAAATTCCCTTTGTGAACCTTAGTATAACCTTTGAGTACCTTTGTGGTAAAGAAATATTAAATTTAACCACAAAGGAACACGAAGGTTGTCACGAAGTAACACAAAGGAAAACAACTCAATTTTTTAAAATACAACTATATGAAACTCTGGGAAAAAGGGATTAATCCCGAACCTGCAATTATAGAGTTTACTGCAGGGAAAGACAGAAAAACCGATCTGGCTCTCACAAA
This sequence comes from Bacteroidales bacterium, assembly GCA_003141495.1. Taxonomy (GTDB): domain Bacteria; phylum Bacteroidota; class Bacteroidia; order Bacteroidales; family VadinHA17; genus LD21. The sequence goes on along the minus strand of PLMC01000060.1, from coordinate 50,982 downwards.
ATGGGATATAATTGGTTCAATGGCTCACGTTATAATGCTCGAGGATGTCGGATTAGTATCAGAAGATGAAAAAAACGGCTTGTTAAAAGCCCTTCATTCTTTATTTGTATGGGATGAGGAAGGCAGTCTCGTGATTGAAAATGATGTTGAGGACATTCATTCTCAGATTGAAAAGGAGATGTCGTCGATTCTTGGTACAACCGGCAAAAAGATTCACACAGGGCGATCAAGAAATGACCAGGTTCTGGTTGATATTCGTCTTTATACCAGGGAAGAGATCGACAAGTTGTCTGTTCTGATCAGGAATCTTTTTACCAGATTACAATCGTTAAGCGAACAATATAAAGAGGTCCTTGTACCTGGCTACACTCATATGCAGCCGGCAATGGTCTCTTCTTTCGGTTTGTGGTTTGGAGCATATGCTGAATGCCTTGCAGATGATGTTCTTCTTCTGACAGGAGCCAGGGCCCTGAATAATCAGAATCCGTTGGGAACTGCCGCCGGATATGGAACCACCTTGCCTATTAACAGGAAACTGACATCTGAACTACTTGAGTTTGACGATCTTCTTTATAACTCGGCTTATGCAAGTCTTAGCAGGGGAAAAATTGAAATGGCAATTGCTTCGGCACTGGCCTCTGTCGCACAGACACTCTCCAGGTTTTCAATGGACGTTTGTCTTTACATGACTTCTGAATTTAGGTTCATTGATTTCCCTGATGAATATATTACAGGTTCCAGTATTATGCCTCAGAAAAGAAACCCCGATGTTTTTGAACTGATACGGGCCAGGGCAAATGTTCTGCAAACCCTGCCAAATCAGATTGCTATACTTACGACCAATCTGCCCTCGGGATATAATAGAGATCTTCAGCTTCTTAAACAGCTGATATTTGATGCTTTCGGAGAGATGAGGGAGTGTATTGAAATAATGCTATTAATGCTCAATAACATTAAAATAAAAAAGAACATTACCGAGAATCCTTTATATAATTCAATTTTCAGTACAGAGGAGGTAAACAGATTGGTTAAACAGGGTATCCCGTTCAGAGATGCATATAAAGCAGTGTCTGAAATGGTGAGAAATTCGACTTTCTCAAAAACCTCATTATCAGATTATGTTCATGAAGGGAGTATAGGTAATCTCTGCAACAAAGAGATAGCAGAAATATTTGAGAACAGGATGAAAAGTTTTAAAAATAAAACAGCTGCCGAACTTGCAGATAAAATGATGCATCATGTGACACCTCCCAACTCCACCAACGGGGGGCTTTAAACCATACTGCTCAATAAAGAACCCCCAAAATGGGGGGCAGGGGGGTAGAAAACCGGGGAATTTACTGTTAATTATTTTGATTTTCTTATATTCTCTATAAACACATCAAACAGATAATCAGTATCCGTAGGTCCGCCAGATGCTTCAGGGTGAAACTGCGTTGAGAAGAAGGGTTTATTTTTGTGCCTCATACCCTCATTCGTCTGATCATTAATGTTGATAAAAAAAGGTTCCCAGTCTGACCCCAATGTTTTGTTATCAACAGCAAACCCGTGGTTTTGAGACGTGATATATGCTTTATCGGTACCAACCTGAAGAACAGGTTGATTATGGCTTCTATGACCATATTTCAGTTTATATGTGTCAGCTCCTGAAGCAAGAGCCATTAACTGGTTACCAAGACAGATGCCGAAAACAGGCTTGTCACCTTCAAAAGATGTTTTAATATTTCGGATCGTTATCCCGCATATTTTAGGATCTCCCGGACCATTTGAAAGAAAGAGCCCGTCGAAATCTTCAGTATGATAGTTATAGTCCCATGGTACTCTGATTATCGTAGTATCTCTTTTCAACAGATTTCTGATGATATTATACTTGACTCCGCAATCAACGAGTAGAATCTTATATTTTCCCGAACCGTAAACTTGTTTTTCATGAGTACTCACTTCAGCAACGAGATTCACTTTATTGGGGTCATAAAAATCGGTTTCTGTTCCCTCGGGTTCAACCTTGCCAAGCATGGCTCCTTTTTCCCGTATTCTTTTTGTCAGAGCTCTGGTATCTATACCATAAATTCCCGGAACATTATTTCTTTTAAGCCATTCATCGAGGCTTTGAGTTGCATTCCAGTGGCTGTATTCAAATGAATAATCAGATACAATCAGACCTGATATATGAATGGATGAGGACTCATAAAAACGGTACAGATCATTTTCTTCACTTTTCCCGGGAGCTCCGTAATTGCCAACAAGCGGATATGTAAGACAAAGGATTTGTCCCCGGTAAGATGGATCGGTTAAACTCTCAGGATAACCGGTCATAGCAGTATTGAATACCACTTCACCTGCAGCAGGTATTGTAGCACCAAATGATTTGCCGGAATATACAGTTCCATCTTCAAGAGTAAGTTTTACCTTTATTTTTTCAATCATTATAATGCGGTTCTAAATTCTTAATTTGTTATTCAAATGTTCCTGTTTCAATTAAAACTACCTTACGGAGGCTACCGCCTTTTCAATCTGTTCCATGGCTTTCATTACTGTCTGATGCGTTGTTCCAAGATTCATTCTCATAAACCCTTCACCACCAGGTCCAAAAGTAGACCCTTCATTCATTCCCACTCCTGCTTTATGTACAAAAAAATTCTGAAGATCTTTTCCTGACATACCAAAACGCCTGCAATCCAACCAGATCATATAGGTTGCCTCGGGTTGAACAGGTATGATTTCGGGTATCATTTTCTCACAATAATCCTTAACAAATTCTATATTGTTGTCAATATAATCAAGCAAGGCATCAAGCCACTTATGCCCGTTGGTATAAGCAGCTATTGAAGCTGTATTCCCGAATATATTACCATTCCCCACATGGAGATTATCTACAATCCGGTTAAATGATTTTCTTAAAACTGGATTTTTAATAATGACAGATGAAGTAGAGAGGCCGGCCAGATTAAATGTCTTGCTTGGAGCTATTAATGTAATAGTATTTTCTGCAATTTTTTCAGAAAGCGACGCCATTGGCGTATGGGTGAATCCAGGAAGCACAAGGTCGCAGTGTATTTCATCTGAAATGATCAGAATATTGTTTTTCAGACAAATATCAGCCAGATTATTGAGTTCCTCGGGTGTCCATACCCTTCCAACCGGGTTATGCGGATTGGAAATAATTATCATTTTTGTCTTGCTGTCAATTCCGGCAATCAGAGAATTATAATCCATCTCCCATTTGCCTTCAGATTCGGTCAATCTGTTATAGATAAGATTACGGCCATGAGATTCTGCGGCTGAAAAGAAGGGAAAATATACAGGAGGCTGAACGATAATATTATCTCCCGCCTGGGTAAAAGCCAGAGTACAGAAGTTCAGAGCAGGAACTATACCAGGACTAAAGGAAATCCATTCCTTTTCGACTGTCCAGTTATGTCTGGTTTTTATCCAGCTTATCATTGACTGGAAATATTCCGAAGAGCGGAAAGAATAACCATAAATCTGATGTTCAAGACGTTTCTGCAGTGATTCTACAACAAAATCAGGGGTATTAAAATCCATATCTGCAACCCACATTGGTATAATATCTTTTACACCAAATGTCTCTTCCCTGCGGTCATATTTAATACAATCAGTGCCCTCTCTTCCGGTAGGTTCATCGAAATTCCACATCCTAAAAAATGGTCTGGTTTCAGGGGCTTAAAGATATGTAAAAATTGGAAACAGCAGAATAGTTATCCAATAGCAATATGATCAGTACTAGAAATGAGCTTCCCAAATTGCACGTAGATATGAGTTTTGCTAGATCAATAGTTTGTGATGATTTCATAAGTTATATGGGATGTTCTTTTTAGATTTTCATAGCCACGAATGTGGCGTTATATGAATAACCACCGGAGCACCGGGGCTTATTCATAGTTGGCTCTTTCAGAGCCATAATTAGTAATGCAAAAACTTAATTTTTAAAGCAAAAAAAATCAGGCAATAAGAAGAATTTTACTTTTTCGAAATAATTTTAGGCATTTTAGGCACTCCAGACTCTAGGCACTTAGTAGTTTCAATATTATTTATTACTTTTATGGATGATTTTGAATGAGTATTTTTAAATTTTAAATTGACTTAAAATGAAAAAAATTGTTGCAGGTTTTATACTTCCATTGCTGATAATAAGCTTCACATGTCTAAGTTCATGTAAAAACAGAGCGACTTCGAACCAACAGAAAAAGGCTGAAAAGGAAGAAGTTAAAGCGATTCAAGGTCAGATTGAGACTAATGTTTATCCCTTACCTACGTCTGCTGAGGTTATCAAGATGCTCACCGATCTGGAGGTTGGTTATATAATCGGGATATCAAATCCGGTCGAAAATTCTAAAAAGTATTTCAGTAGTTCAACCAGGTCGATCAATGTAGGGGTTTATGGAGCCGACTTAAGTTACGCAACACTCTATAATCAACAGCAGGAAGTGATTAATTATCTGAATGCCATAAGGGCTCTTGCTAACGAACTCAATATGTCAAAAATATATAATGAGGATTTGTATACTAAAATAAAACAGAATTTTGACAACAAGAATGAATTGGTAAAGATACTTACAAGCGCATTTAATGATACATATGCATATCTGAGTGAAAATGATCAGCAGCCGTTAGCCCTGCTGGTTGTAGGTGGAGCCTGGGTTGAAGGCATGTATCTTACAACACATGTTTCGGAGGCTGCATATCAGGTTGCAGGAATCTCAAAGGTATTGCTTGAGCAAAAAAAATCGTTCGATATTTTTCTCGAAATAACCAAGCCATATCTTAACGATCCAAGTGTCAGTGATTTTGTAAAAGTACTTGATCCTGTAAAAAAAGTATACGAAGGAATTGGCACAAGCCTGACTGAACAGAATATTAAAGACATAACCAAAGTTATTGTTGATGTAAGGGAACAGATAGTAAAATAATTATTAAATAAATAGTTGACCGCAAAGAATCTTACTTTGCGGTCTTTTTTTTACTTAGTGTTTTATGAGGGAATCGGTACTACTAGCCTTAATTCATATTTTTGCCATCGTTTCGACCATCAACCCTGCCGGAATATCATCGAGAGGCAAAAAAATTCTGCGCAGTTACCTCAGGAGATATCTTAACCGGGAACTTGAGGAAGAATACTATGCCCTCTTCGAAAATAACCTTGAGTTCTATTCAAATGAACTTAAAAGTGTCGATAAAGCGGAACTGGCAGATGACGAATCTCTTATCTCATTTCAGATTACGAATATCTGCCGGCAAATAAAAAAAGGGTTGTTCCTCGAAGAGAGGATGATCGTGTTTCTGCAATTGATTGAATTTGCTTTTGAAGACGGAATGATCTCCGAACAGGAGAAGACTATTATAGACATTGTCTCCAGAACTTTCAATATTTCGAAAAAAGAATATGACAACGCAGCTGCCTTCATGATTGGCAGATCATATGATGAGGTATCGCCTGAATGTGTTTTAATAATTGAAAGCGATAATCCTGAATATTCCGGATCGGGTATTTATAAAAATTACGACAAGTGGCGTCATATAAGATTAAAGGGATTTAAGGGCCTTCTGGTTGTAATGCATATTGAAAGCACCGGGACGCTTCTTTTTACTTACGATGGATCACTCGTTCTGTATTTTAAAGGAAGAGATATAATTGCCTGCAGACCCTATCTTCTGGACCGTGGTGTGAATATAAAAGGACAGGGCATAGATCCGATTTACTACTCAAAAATTTACAAAAAATTTGTTTCCAGGAAATTTCCTGAGAAGATTTTCTTCGAAGGTCATGACGTTGAATTTCAGTTTAAAAACTCCGAAAACGGACTTCAGAAAACGAATTTCATAGTCGAATCAGGAAACATGATCGGAATAATGGGAGGCAGCGGAGTTGGAAAAACCACGATGCTAAATTTGCTACACGGCAAAATCAAACCTACTTCCGGTAACATTTTCATTAACGGCTATGATATTAATGAAGATNNCTGACAGTATATCAGAATCTCTATTATAATGCCAGGTTGTGCTTTGGTGATTATAATGAAGATCAATTAAAAAATACGGTTCAGAAAGTCCTGCAGGATCTTGACCTTTATGATATCAAAGACCTTCAGGTTGGAGATTTGATGAATAAGAAGGTCAGCGGTGGTCAGCGAAAGCGGCTTAACATTGGTCTCGAACTTATGCGTGAACCGGTGGTGTTGTTTATTGATGAACCAACATCGGGATTATCCTCATTTGATTCTGAAAAAGTAATGATCCTGCTGAGAAATCAGTCATTAAGCGGGAAACTGGTCTTTGCAATCATACATCAACCCTCATCGGATATTATTAAGATGTTTGACAGGTTGTGGATTCTCGATAAAGGTGGCTACATGATTTATGATGGTGATCCTGTTGAAGCCCTGGTTTATTTCAAAACCGAGACTTCACAGGCAAATGCTGCTGAAAGTGAATGCCCTAATTGTGGAAATGTTGAGACTGATAATATTTTGCATATTATTGAGGTTAAGGTTATTGATAATTCAGGTTATCCGGGTAAAGAGAGGCAAATCAGTCCAAAGGAGTGGTACGAGAAGTATAAGAAGAAGATGATGCCTGTTCTCGGGGGAAAGCCCTCAAAATCAGTTATTCCTCCGAGCAACTTCAGGGTCCCTAAAAAGATTGACCAGATCAGAACATTTATCAGGCGAAACGTCACCAGGAAATTCGCTGATCGTCAGTATATGACAATTAACCTTATCGAAGCCCCATTGTTGGCATTCATCCTCGGATATATCTCCAAATTCAGCCAAAATGGGGTATACAGCTTCGCGAATAACAAGAATTACCCGATTTTTCTCTTCATGGCTGTCATAGTTGCATTGTTCATAGGACTGACAGTAAGCGCTGAAGAGATCTTCCGCGACAGAAAAATCCTTGAACGGGAAAAATTTCTTGATCTGAGCAGGTTGAGTTATCTTATTTCAAAGATCAACTTCCTGTTTACATTATCCGCAATTCAATCGCTATCGTTTGTACTGATTGCCAGTTTAATTCTTGAGATCAGGGGAATGATTTGGCAACAATGGATCATTCTTTTCTCGACAGCCTGTTTTGGCAACATGCTGGGCCTTAATATATCTGCCGGAATGCGAACGGCAGTCAGCATTTATATTCTCATCCCACTTATTCTTGTTCCTATGCTTTTGCTTGGAGGAGCAATGATAAAATTTGATGATCTTCATAAATCGATCAGCAAAAAAATTTACGTTCCGCTGGCAGGTGATATAATGGTTACCCGATGGGCATACGAGGCCCTGTGTGTTGAACAGTTTAAAGGGAATAGATTTGAAAAGCCATTCTTCGCATATGATATGGAAATCAGTCAATATGACTGGTATGCATCATTTCTTATCCCTGATTTAAAAGTCGAAGTCGATTATTGTCTTTCCGAAGGGAAAAATCCTGATTATAAAACGAAGACTGAAACAGATTTTAAGAAACTTAATTATCATATAAATTACCTTTCATCCATTTCAGGAATTATGCCCTGGAAATGGATAAGAAATTTGAATTATCAGTCATTCAATGAATCCGCTGCTATGGATTCAAAAGCATTTCTTGACAGTGTAAGATCTTCTTTCAGGCTGAAAGGCAGGTTAATAACCTACAAACGCGACACATTGTACAAACAGATTGCAAACAGAATGGGAGAGGATCAGTTCATGATTATGCGGGATAAAAATTATAATGAAAATCTTGCAAATGTTGTACTTAACCGGCTCTCGATAGATAAAATTTACGATGCAGATGATAAGCTTATTCAGAAAGCGGATCCAATCTATATGGCGCCCGGATCAAAACTAGGAAGAGCTCATTTCTTTGCTCCCTATAAACAAATTGGAAACCTGAAAATTGAAACCATGATATTTAATATGATTGTAGTCTGGTTTATGATCCTGGGTCTGTTTGTAACTTTATATTATAATGTTCTTAAGCGTTTTATCGCTTTTCTTGAATCGCTTAAATTGCCAATACTGAGAAAGTTCGGGAGAGAACTGCTGCAGGTGTAAGAAATTCACCTATGATCCTGTCAACTCGGGAACAAAAATTTCTCATTGGGGCACCTCATCTCCCGGCCCCTTCTCCCAGGAGAGAAGGGGTGCGAAGAAAATCAGTTATTAAGTCCCTCTCCCCTGGGAGAGGGATTTAGGGAGAGGTGGATTCGAAGAATGGGAATAGTCAATTATATAAGAAATAATGAAAACAGATGACAAGAGTTTTTCCCAAAAAAAGCCTTGGGCAACATTTTTTGAAAGATACAGCCACTGCCCGCAAAATAACTGACACACTTACCGGAAACGGATATGGAACTGTACTTGAAATTGGTCCTGGGATGGGAATACTCACCGGTTACCTGCTGGAAAAAAATTTTAATGATTTCCGCGTTATTGAAATTGACAATGAAGCGGTTCATTATATCAATGAGCATTTTCCGGAACTTAAAAATGTTATAACCGGCGATTTCCTTTCTCTGGATATTGAGAAGTATTTCACAGACAAAATGGCTATAATCGGGAATTTCCCATACAATATTTCAACTCAGATTTTTTTTAAGGTACTGAAACACAGAGAAAAAGTAGTTGAGATAGCTGGAATGTTGCAGAAGGAAGTTGCTGAAAGAATTTGTGCCGGACCTGGTTCAAAAACATACGGTATCCTGAGCGTATTACTACAGGCTTTTTATAAAACCGAATATCTTTTTACGGTTCCGGAGCACGTTTTTTCACCTCCTCCAAAAGTAAAATCGGGAGTAATCAGATTGATGAGGAACGATGTTAAAAACCTCGATTGTGACGAGGCATTATTTTTCAGGGTGGTAAAAGCCTGCTTTAACCAGCGCAGAAAAACATTAAGGAACTCAGTAAGGGCTGCATTTGATCTCAAAAGGGATGATTACCCCGAATTCGGTCTAAGACCCGAGCAATTATCTGTTGATCAGTTTGTTCAGCTGACACGATGGATAGATGAGAACAGGATAAAATCAGAATGAGAAACCTATTGCCTCAACAGGATTCATCTTGGCAGCTGCATTTGCCGGTGCATAACCTGCTACCACGCCTATTATTCCGGAAATGAATATTGCCATAAAGATATTACCTATAGTGAGATACATATTCAGATCCCAGAGATAATTTATGACCAGTGTGCCAATAAAAATCATCAACACACCAAGCAGTCCTCCGAGTATTGAGAGCAACATCGATTCAACAAGAAATTGTTGAAGTATAAAAAACTTTTTTGCTCCGAGAGCCTTCTGTATGCCTATAATATTAGTGCGTTCCCTGACGGAAACGAACATAATATTTGCTATCCCAAAACCCCCAACAAGAATTGAAAACCCTCCAATAACCCAGCCTCCTATATTAATTGCTACAAAAATAGCATCCAGTCCTTGTGAAAGCATGCTTGCCCTGTTGACTGAGAAATTGGAAGTCTCTTCCGGGTGAAGACTCCTTGAAGCCCTTAAAATCATTGTTGTTTCATCACTTAATTCCTGAATAGCAACACCAGGTTTAGCTTTTATCATTAATTGTGCTTCGATGAATCTGTTGCGCATATTAATAAAACTTCTACCGAAATTCAACGGGACAAGAGTTAAATCATCCATGCCATTATCGCTGATTCCTCCCTTACCTTCCTTTTTTAAAACACCTATAATGGTGGTTTTAAATCCTGCGATTGTTATGCTTTTTCCAACCGGATCGGTCTTCTCAAATAATTTTTGTGCGATTTCGGCTCCGATCAAAGCAACGTTTTTCCCCGATGAAGCTTCAAAAGGAGAAAAATATCTGCCTTTGTCAATCTCAAAAGATCTTATATCCTGGAACTCGAGTGTTATCGCACCAACAGTTACATCATTAGCAATATTTTTCTGGTATTTTATTTTTTCAGGCTGGAGAACAGCAAAACAGGCTGTCTGCGATTTAGCAGATTTTTTTAAAATTGCCTGGTAATCACGGTCAGAAACTGAGGGCCATTTAATAATATCCCACCAGGCAAGATTAGGATCAAATGACCATGGGAATTTCTGCACATAAATTACATTCTCGCCCAGTGTTGATATACTGTCGTGTATTGATTTTTCCATCCAATCGAGCACTGTGAATACCGAAATAATGCAAAATATACCAATTGTAATTCCCAGAAGTGAAAGAAAAGTCCGTAACTTATTAACAATAACTGAGTTAATTGCAAATAGAAAGCCCTCTTTGAAAAGTCTGAAGAACATTTTGCAGTCTTTAATCAATAATTTGTGAAAGGTCAAAGATAAGAAAACCTGAAACAATGCCTAATTCAGTCAGTACATAAATTATCAGGATTTATTTGGTTCAAATGATACAATGGGTTGATGATAACTTGATGAAATCAGAATGAAAAGCCTATTGCCTCAACCGGATTCATTTTAGCTGCGGTATTTGCCGGAGCATAACCGGCTATAACACCTATTAGTCCTGAAATGAATATTGCAAGAAACATGTTGGACAGGGTAAGATGTATATTCAGATCATAAAGGTAATTGATAACAATAGTGCCAATAAAAATCATAAAAACTCCAAGAAGACCCCCTATAATAGAAAGTAGCATGGACTCAACTAAAAACTGTTGAAGTATAAAAAACTTCTTTGCTCCGAGGGCTTTTTGAATACCAATAATATTTGTCCTCTCTCTTACGGAAACAAACATTATGTTGGCTATTCCAAAACCTCCTACAAGTATTGCAAATCCTCCAATTATCCATCCGCCAATATTTATTCCCGCAAATACACCGCTAAAACTCTGAGAAATCAGACTGGCCCTGTTCAATGCAAAGTTATCTGCCTCATTAGGCTGAAGTCTTCGTGCAGCTCTTAAAATCATTGTAGCCTCATCATTTAACTCCTGTATCGGAACTCCGTCTTTGGCCTTGATCATTAAAGTAGCATTGAGAAAATTATTTTTCATGTTTATAAAGGTCTTGCCGAAATTCAAAGGCACTAAAGTCTCCTCATCCATCCCGGTATCACCAATTCCTCCCGTACCTTCCTTTTTAAATACACCTATAATATTTGCTCTTTTTCCTGATATTGTTATCTGTTTACCTACAGGATCAGCCTTATCAAATAACCTCTCAGCTATTACGGCTCCTACAACCGCTACATTTTTACCTGAAGCCGATTCTTCAGGTGAAAAATAACGGCCATTTTCAATTTCAAATGACCTGATATTAACAAATTCGGGAGTAACTGACATAACATCAACCTCGTTTGCGAGATTCTTCCTGTATTTTATTTTTTCAGACTGAGAGACTGTAAAGCAGGCCGTTGCAGATTTTTCGGACCTGGTAAGAACTGCCTGATAATCATTTTTCGAAACTACAGGTCTTTTGATAATGTCCCACCAGGGAAGTTTTGTATTGAGACCCCACGGAAATTTATGAACATAAATCACATTATCTCCCAACGATGAGATTGAGTCGTGGATCGATTTTTCCATCCAGTCAAGTACCGTGAATACCGAAATAATTGAAAAAATCCCTATTGTAATGCCGAAAAGAGAGAGGAAAGTTCTTAACTTATTAACAATAACTGAGTTAATTGCAAAAATAAAACCTTCCTTAAGAAGCCTGAAAAACATTTTACTTTTTTGAGTTATAATTAATCAGGACCAAAGATACAAAAATCATTCAACGTTAATAATCATATGTTATAATGTATGAGGTTAATAAAAAAATATCTATTTTTAGACGCCAGAATAGGGACATCCAACGACGGTCGTAATTATCATGTAATGAGTAACAAACGAATTCAAAGTGCTCTGATTTCAGTTTTTTATAAAGAAGGATTAGCCGATATAGTGAAGTTTCTTTATGATTTAGATGTGAAGATTTATTCAACAGGAGGCACATTTAGTTTTATTAATGACCTTAATATACCTGCAGAAAAAGTTGAAGATCTTACAACATATCCTTCAATTCTCGGTGGAAGAGTTAAAACACTTCACCCTGCTGTTTTTGGCGGAATACTGGCCAGAAGAGAAAACTACACTGATCTCGAACAGCTTTCCAAATACAACATTCCTGAGATAGACCTTGTTATTGTTGACCTTTATCCATTTGAGGAGACAGTACAATCAACTGATCAGGAGGATGAGATAATTGAAAAGATAGATATAGGAGGCATATCGCTTATCAGAGCTGCTGCAAAAAACTATAAAGATGTTCTCGTTGTGTCAGGAAGAGAACAGTATAAAGACATTCTTACATTATTAAAAGAAAAGCAGGGACATACATCAATTGATGACAGACGATTATATGCTGCAATAGCATTTCAGACATCTTCCCATTACGACACAGCCATCTTCAACTATTTTAACGCTGAAGCCTCAATTCCGGCTTTCAGAGAAAGCATAAACCTGTCATACCCGTTACGTTATGGAGAAAACCCTCATCAAAAAGGAATCTTTTACGGGGACACCGGCCTGATTTTCAAGAAGCTACACGGGAAAGAGATATCATACAATAATCTTCTCGACCTGGATGCTGCACTGGATCTTATTGATGAGTTCAATATTCCTACATATGTTATCATAAAGCATAATAATGCATGCGGTGCTGCTTCCCGGGACAATCATCTGGATGCTTGGAAAGATGCTCTTGCATGTGATCCGGTATCTGCATATGGAGGTGTTATTGTTACAAATACTCAGGTGGACGAAACGGTGGCAACAGAGATCGATAAAATATTTTTTGAAATAATTATCGCTCCCGGGTATACCGACTCAGGCCTGAAAATCCTTAAACAAAAAAAGAACAGAATAATTCTTCAAAAAAATGACTCTGGTAGGAATAATTATAGATTCAGATCGATTTTAAACGGGGTGCTATGGCAGCAAAAAGATACTAGTACTGAATCAGCCCTTCAGATGAAGCCGGTTACAACGAGAGCTCCCGGACCAAAAGAATTGGAAGATCTGGTCTTTGCCAATATTATTGTTAAACACAGTAAATCGAATGCTATTGTAATTGCAAAGAACAGTCAGTTGTGTGCCAGTGGAATAGGGCAAACCTCCAGGGTGGATGCATTGAAACAGGCTATTGAAAAAGCGAAGTCATTCGGATTCGATCTAAACGGTTCCGTGATGGCATCCGATGCTTATTTCCCGTTTGCCGACAGTGTTGAGATAGCGCACAACGCCGGTATTACAGCTATAGTTCAACCCGGTGGATCTGTGCGGGATAAAGAATCTGTTGATTACTGTTCTTCTCACGGAATAGCAATGGTTTTCACAGGAATAAGACATTTTAAACATTAAATATTAAATTAATCAGCTCATATAATGGGACTATTTTCATTTTTAACACAGGAGATTGCAATCGATCTCGGCACCGCAAACACTATCATTATTCACAATGATAAAATTGTTGTCGATGAACCGTCTATTGTGGCAATAGATAAAAATTCGGGTAAGCTGATTGCTATAGGAGAGAAAGCAAGACAGATGCATGGTAAAACTCATGAAAACATCAAGACAATCAGGCCTTTGCGGGATGGAGTGATTGCTGATTTCAATGCAGCAGAGTTGATGATAAGGGGAATGATAAAAATGATCAACAAAGGACCTCGTCTTTTCTCCCCTTCACTTAAAATGGTTGTTTGTATACCTTCCGGCAGCACCGAGGTTGAAATACGTGCCGTGCGCGACTCCTCGGAACATGCTGGCGGACGCGATGTTTATATGATTTATGAACCAATGGCCGCGGCAATCGGGATTGGCCTGGATGTTGAAGCTCCAGAAGGTTGTATGGTGGTTGATATTGGCGGTGGTACAACCGAAATTGCAGTAATTGCACTGGGAGGTATCGTTTGCAATAAATCAATCAGGATAGCAGGAGATGGATTTACTGCCGATATTCAAGCGTATATGCGTCATCAGCATAATATTAAGATTGGCGAACGCACTGCAGAAGATATTAAGATCGGAGTGGGAGCCGCTCTTCCTGATATAGATAATCCTCCGGCTGATTTTGTAGTGAGAGGGCCAAATATTATGACAGCACTTCCTATCGAAATACCAATTTCTTATCAGGAAATAGCATATTGTCTCGATAAGTCTTTATCAAAAGTGGAAGCAGCTCTGCTAAACGTTCTCGAACAGACGCCGCCTGAACTTTACGCCGATATAGTGAATAAAGGGATTTATCTGGCAGGTGGCGGAGCTTTACTGAGAGGTCTTGACAAAAGGCTGACCGATAAGATAAACATCCCTTTTAATGTTGTTGAGGATCCATTGCATGCAGTTGCGCGAGGTACAGGGGTAGCCCTTAAAAATGTGGATAAATTTCCGTTCCTGATGAGATAATCTTAGAGTGTGAATGAGGAATCTGCTAAACTTTCTGGTCAGATACAATAGCCTGATTATCTTTCTGTTTCTTGAAGGAATAGCTTTTTATTTGATTTCAACCAGGAACAGTTATCATAATTCGAGGATTGTAAATAGTGTCAGGAGTACTACCCGGGGAGTTGAGGAGAAGATCAATAATACAAAGTCATATTTGAGTCTTCACGAGATTAACGAAAGACTGGCAGCAGAAAATATTGCACTTAGAAACAATATCTCAAAGCTGGTAAAAAAAGAGAGTTCACTTTTTTTTTCTGTTGATGATTCCACCCACAGGCAGCAATATCTTCATACATCAGCTGAAGTAATTGAAAATTCAATAAACCGTCAGAGGAATTTTTTTACCATTAATAAAGGAGACAGCCAGGGTATAAAAGTTGATATGGCTGTTATTTCTGCAAATAGCGTTGCAGGAGTAATTATAGGCTGTTCAAAAGATTATTCAGTGGCAATGTCGCTCCTGAACCCCGATTTTAAATTAAGCGCCAGGATTAAATCAAACGGCTATTTCGGTTCACTCAGCTGGAATGGCAGGGATTACAAATATGCAATCTTAAGTGAAATACCTCAGCATGTTCTTGTGAATGTTGGCGATACGATTGAGACAACAGGTTATTCGGCAATTTTTCCGGAAGGTGTGATTGTTGGTACAGTGAGCGATTATGAGAAATTTGGCGGAGACTTCTATAAAATTACTGTTTTGCTGATGACTGATTTTAAAAAACTGCATTTCGTTGATGTTATTGGCAACATGAAAAAAACGGAACAACTGGAACTTGAAAAATTATTTAAATGATCAATTCAATCTTAAGGTTTGGTCTGATTTTTATATTGCTTATACTGCTTCAGGTTTTGCTTCTTAACAATATCCAGTTCAGCGGGTATGTTAATCCGTACGTTTATATAATGTTTATCCTTCTTTTGCCTATTGAAATACCATCATGGTTACTTCTTCTTTTATCCTTTGCTACCGGTCTGATTATTGATTTCTTTTCAGGATCAACCGGTATGCATACTTCAGCAACAGTTCTGGCGGGGTTTGTACGTCCATACGTTCTCAGAATTGTATCTCCCAAGGATGGGTATGAATCCGGATCAGATCCATCAATGATGATTTATGGATTCAGATGGTTTTTCTTTTATGCATTATTGATGGTTCTTATTCACCATACAACTCTTTTTTACATCGAAGTCTTCCGGTTTGCAGATTTCTTCAGAACAATGCTGAGAGTATTATTAAGTACAATGTTTTCCATGACGTTTATTCTTTTGATTGAATTTTACAGGAGAGGAAAGTAATTGATCGGGCATTATGAAAGATTCATTCATTAACAGGAAATATGTTATTATGACACTCATTGTGCTTGCTATACTTGGCTTGTTAGTGAGGTTGTTTATTATTCAGGTTATAAAAAATTCATACAGAATATCAGCCGATAATAATGTTCTGAGATATGTTACACAATATCCTGCCCGAGGGCTGATTTATGACAGGAATGGGAAACTTATAGTCTTCAATCAGGCTGCCTACGATCTGATGGTTATACCAGCTCAGACTTCAAAGTTTGACACACTCGGGTTTTGCGACCTTCTTGGAATTTCAGGTGATCTCTTCAGGAAACAGATGAAAGCTGCTATAAACTATTCCAGACGAGCCCCCTCGGTATTTCTCAAACAGGTTTCAACTGAAACATATGCAAGGTTCCAGGAAAAGATGTTCTTGTATCCCGGCTTTTATGTACAGCCACGAACACTTCGAAAATATTCGAAACCTGTTGCTGCGCATATTCTTGGTTATGTAAGCGAGGTAGATGATAACATTACCAGGAAAGATCCGTATTATAAACCCGGAGATTATATCGGGAAGAGCGGAATCGAAGAAGCTTATGAAAAAGAGATCAGGGGCAGACGAGGCGTTAAAATTTTCCTTGTTGATGTCTATAGCCGGATAAAAGGCTCATTTGCAAATGGAAAGAAGGACACGCTTGCTATACAGGGAGCAAACATTACATCATCGATAGATCTTGATCTCCAGGCGTACGGAGAGCTTCTTATGAAAAACAAAAGAGGAAGCGTTGTCGCGATAGAACCCAAAACGGGCGAAGTGCTCACTCTTATTTCAGCGCCTGATTATGATCCTGCACTGCTCGTCGGAAGGGTCAGGTCGGAAAATTTCGCAAAACTTCAGAGTGATTCGGTCCAACAACCTTTATTTAACAGGGCATTGATGGCATCATATCCCCCAGGATCGACTTTCAAACCTATTAATGGCCTGATAGGCCTTCAGGAAGGGGTAATCACTCCGGAAACACGTTTTGCATGCAACAGAGGTTACCTTTTCGTGGCATGTCATGTTCATCCTTCACCACTTAATATTGTCGGAGCCATCGGGAATTCATGTAACGCTTATTTTTGTCAGACGTATAGAAAAGTTCTTGAAAATCCGGCTTATAATACCATTTCTGATGCTTATGAGAAATGGAGAGAATATCTGAATGAATTTGGGTTTGGAAATAAACTGGGAACCGATTTTGTGAATGAACTAAAGGGATTTATTCCAACATCTGAGTATTTTGATAAATATTATGGCAAGAACAAATGGAAGGCCCTGACAGTTATTTCAATGGCAATTGGTCAGGGTGAAGTAGGTGCAACCCCTCTGCAAATGGCAAACATGACTGCTGCCATAGCCAACCGCGGTTATTTTTATACACCTCATATTGTAAAATCTGTTGGTGAAGACCATGTTATTGACGAGCGTTTTACTACGAAGCACCAGATAGACATTGATACTGCAAATTTTGAAGAAATCGTACAAGGCATGGAAGAAGCGGTGAATAGTGGTACAGCGGCTTCTGTTAAATTAAAAGATATTATCATTTGCGGTAAGACCGGAACAGCACAAAACCCTCATGGTGCCAACCATTCTGTTTTTATTGCATTCGCGCCTAAGGATAATCCTAAAATTGCGATAGCCGTATTTGTTGAAAATGCAGGCTTTGGAGCAACATACGCAGCTCCTGTTGCAAGTCTTATGATAGAAAAATATTTAAAAGGAGAGATATCCAATAAAGCTCTGCAACAGAGAATACTTGACTTAAATCTTGGAGGGAACAAAAGTGAATCGGAGCGCTAATATCTTGACAAGGATAGACAAGACCACGATAGTCTTGTTTTTGCTTCTGATTTTTATGGGGTGGATCAACATTTATGCTGCGGTTTTTAATGAGGAGCATCCTGGATTATTGGATTTTTCCCAGAGGTATGGGAAACAGTTTCTATGGATAGCTGCATCGCTTATTCTTGCCATTTTTATTGTAATCATCGATAACCGGTTCTATTTCTTTTTCTCCTGGTTCATTTATGGGACATGCATGCTGCTTCTGATTCTGGTGGTTATTTTCGGGAAGGAGATAAATGGTGCAAAATCATGGTTTGAGTTTGGAAGCATCAGTCTTCAGCCGTCCGAACTGGCAAAGTTTGGAACTTCCCTGGCACTTGCAGCTTATTTAAATACCAGGAGACAGGATCTGACTAAAATGTCAGTAATGGTACCTGCAGCATCAATAATTCTTTTTCCGGCAATGCTTACAATGTTGCAGCCTGATATGGGCTCAGCAATTGTATTTTTTTCTTTATTTATGGTACTCTTCAGAGAAGGGATGAGCCCATATATATTTGTATCGGGGCTGTTGATGGTAGCTCTGTTTTTTCTTACACTGCTTACCAACATTCTCTATCTCACATTTGTTTTAATAATTATCGCAGTAATTCTTGTATGGTTTGCGACACGAAAATGGAAATTGGTACTATTCGGATCCGGGATTTTCCTTTTTATTGCAGTAATTGTTTACTTGCTTGATCATTATTTCATTAAATCTTTTGGTAATGAGCTGGTTGTTTTTATCTCACTCATTTTTTCCGGTGCAGCTTATGCATTCTATATTTATACTAAGAGAGCAGCATCTGTTCTGATTATTTATATATTCCTGATAGGAAGTATTCTCTTTGTTAACTCGTTTGATTACGCTTTTAATAATATGCTTCCCAAACATCAAAAGGACAGGGTGAACATTCTTCTTGGTTTTAAAACTGATCTTCACGGAACAGGATATAATGTCAACCAGTCAATAATTTCCATCGGTTCCGGAGGATTTACAGGAAAAGGGTTTTTGCAGGGAACCCAGACAAAGTTCAAGTTTGTTCCCAAACAAAGTTCAGATTTTATTTTCTGCACCGTTGGTGAAGAGTGGGGTTTCCTGGGCTCCGGTTTAGTAATCGGAATCTATTTGTTTCTCCTTCTGAGATTGATCTTTCTGGCTGAACGACAGCGATCTGACTTTGCAAGGATATATGGTTATTGTGTTGTTTCAATTCTTTTTACACATATCTTTTTAAATGTAGGAATGGCCATTGGTCTGGTACCGGTTATAGGGATACCTTTACCCTTTTTAAGCTATGGTGGCAGCTCCTTATGGGGTTTTACTATTCTTTTGTTTATTTTCCTGAGGCTGGATGCAAGCCGCACCGAGTATCTGATATAATCAGAAGGGGATAGTTATTCTGTGTGAGATTTCAATTCCAAAATCTTTTTCAACATAATCAATTAGTTGCGGAAAAAATTCCATGAAATCGTCCTGGAGAGAGTAATAATTTTTTTTAAGAGCATGCATGGCAAACCGTGTTTCATTCGGAAGCGTCGATCGTTTGCTCAGTGTATTCAAAACATGACGGATTCCACTTAAAGTCTGGTACGATTCTATCCAGTTGTTTATTATAAAGAAAGGCATCATTTCCCTGACATTCTCGGGCATGATATCGTAATTGTTAACCAGAGCCCTGTAAAAATTATAGGTGACACTTTCAAGTGGCCTTCTTGAAAAAAAATCCCATTCCCTGGTAAGGAAGTGATCATATATTATATCAGTTATGACACCTGAATACTTATGGTATTTCCTTGTAAAAAATATTTTGCTCCGGTGAACAACAGGATGCTGGTCGGTGAATCCATCTATGTGCCTGTGCAATATAATACCTTTTCTGATGAGATCGGGGTACTTCAGGTAATCGCGTCCTTTTACGTAATCACCTATGTAATTGCCAATAATTATTTTATCAGAATCACCTGAAAGATATATGTGAGCCAGCACATTCATAACTTGTCATAATAGTACAAAGAATTTGCCATATACCTTCTTTTTTGAAAACATTTTCTTTAACATGTTTTCAGAACGCCCC
This sequence comes from Bacteroidales bacterium, assembly GCA_003141495.1. Taxonomy (GTDB): domain Bacteria; phylum Bacteroidota; class Bacteroidia; order Bacteroidales; family VadinHA17; genus LD21. The sequence goes on along the minus strand of PLMC01000060.1, from coordinate 31,326 downwards.
TTATATAGTATTAACAGATTATTATTCAGGAAATTAAAGCAT
>PLMC01000060.1:0-31264 GCA_003141495.1 Bacteroidales bacterium | reverse complement strand
CGCGATTTCCATAATTTCAATACTTGCTTCAGAGATAATGAATTCTATAATGTTGTTGCCTTTACTGCGGCTCAGATACCCGATATTGACGGGAGAAAATATCCTAAGGAACTTGCCGGCAAATTATATCCTGAAGGGATCCCGATATTTGCCGAACAAAACCTTCCGGATCTTATTAAGAAATATAAAGTTAATGATTGTATTTTTTCATATAGCGATGTTACCTACCAGAAAGTAATGTCTGTTAGTGCAATAGTAAACGCTGCAGGAGCCAATTTTGTTTTGCTCGGGCCCTCTGATACCATGGTAAAAAGCACAAAACCTCTTATTGCCGTTGGCGCTATCCGTACCGGATGTGGTAAAAGTCAAACATCCAGGAAGATAATAGAACTTCTCATGGAAAAAGGTTTAAAGGTGGTTGCAATACGCCATCCGATGCCTTATGGTGATCTAAATGCTCAGAAAGTTCAGCGTTTTGCTGTTGTTAAAGATCTTGAAAAGCATAAATGTACAGTGGAGGAGATGGAAGAATATGAACCACATGTGGTAAGAGGAAACGTCATTTATGCAGGGGTTGATTATGAAGCAATTCTTCGGGCAGCTGAGAATGATCCTGCAGGTTGCGATGTAATTCTCTGGGACGGAGGAAATAATGACTTCCCATTCTACAAACCCGATCTGATGATAACGGTTACAGACCCTCACCGTGCCGGACATGAATTAAAGTATTACCCGGGCGAAGTCACTCTGCGTATAGCCGATGTTGTTGTAATAAATAAAATGGATAGTGCAGGCCCCGAAGCAATACAGATAGTTAGGGATAGCATTGATAAAGTCAATCCTAAAGCAATTGTTATCGATGGCGCTTCACCGATAAAAGTCGACGATTCCTCATTGATCAATGGGAAGAGAGTACTTGTCGTTGAAGATGGTCCGACCCTGACGCATGGTGAGATGAAACTAGGTGCAGGAGTTGTTGCTGCACGTAAATTCGGAGCTGCGGAACTCGTTGATCCACGACCTTTTACTGTTGGCAGNNAGTGAAACATTCAGGTTATATCCTAATATCGGGACACTTCTTCCGGCGATGGGTTATGGAGATCAGCAATTAAAAGACCTTGAAACAACCATCAATAATACTGATTGTGACAGTGTGATAATAGCCACCCCTATTGATCTGAACCGAATCATTAAGATAAAGAAGCCAAATACAAGGGTATATTATGATCTCCAGGAGATTGGAGAGCCAAACCTCTTAGAGGTGATTGATGAGTTTGTTAAAAAACACAAACTTAAATAGCTGATAGCTCATTTATAATGCAAAAAAGGAGGTCCAATGCCTCCTTTTCTTTTTCCCGCAGATTCTGCAGATTGGCGCAGATTTTCAGATTCGTATCTGCGAATATCTGCGAGATCTGCGGGAACCTTTTTATTATAATCTTTCTTTTAATTGTTTACCGGCCTCCTCAAAGCCTGGTTTATTAAGAAGCGCGAACATGTTTTTCTTGTATGCTTCCACACCCGGCTGGTCGAATGGATTTACATCAAGAATATATCCGCTTATTGCACAGGCCATTTCAAAGAAATAGATCATTTGTCCGATATAAAATTCATCAAGAGTCGGTATAGTAATACTGATTATTGGAACATTACCATCATTATGAGCAAGAATGGTGCCTGATTCAGCGCTATGATTTACTTCTGAAAGCCTTTTTCCTGCCATATAATTCAACTGATCAGAGTCATCTTTTTCAAGAGGAATAGTGAGCTTTTTAACAGGATTTTTCACAGAAATCATTGTTTCGAAAAGGATTCTCTGTCCATCCTGAATATATTGACCCATCGAATGAAGATCAGTTGTCAGATCAACAGATGCAGGGAAAATACCTTTACCGTCTTTCCCTTCACTCTCCCCGTAAAGCTGTTTCCACCACTCCGAAAAGAAATGCAACTTAGGTGTAAAACCAACCATTATTTCTATGGGTTTATTGTTCTGAAGCAGAAGATTTCTTGCTGATGCATAAAGAAGAGAAGGATTGGTTTCTGCGTGTTTATTGTTTCTGGTAAGCTCTTCCATTGACTTAGCTCCTTTCACCAGCATCCGGATATCGAATCCGCTTATTGCGATCGGCAGAAGTCCCACTGGTGTAAGGACAGAATATCTTCCTCCGATATTATCAGGTATAATAAATGTTTCATAGCCATTGGTTTCAGCCAACGACCTGAGTGCTCCTTTTTTTGCATCTGTTATACAAATAATTCTTTGGGCTGCCTCCAGTTTCCCGGTTTTTCTTTCCAGATGATCCTTAAGAATTCTGAATGCTATGGCTGGCTCAGTGGTTGTCCCGGATTTTGAGATCACAACGATTGAATAGCTTCTTCCATCAAGTAATTCAAGGAGTTCCGCAAGATAATCCTCACAGATATTCTGCCCGGCAAAGATCACATCATGGTGTTTATTCTTTAAAAATGGGGAAAACGAATTGGATAGGGCTTCAACTACGGCCCTGGCTCCAAGGTATGACCCTCCGATACCGATTACAACGGTAGTATCAGATACCGACTGGAGATGCCGGGCAGTTTTTTCTATTTTTTCAATTTGAGGAAGTATGTCATCGGGAAGTGATAACCAACCCAGAAAATCATTTCCGGCACCAGTTCCGTTATTGAGAGTATCGAGGTGTCGCACAGACTGTTGTGCATGGGCAACTATCTCTTCAAACGAGATAAATTTACTGATGTTTTTCAGATTGATACTTAAATTTTCCTTCATTTCAATTAGTTTTTGATTTCAGATTAGTATTTTTTAACTCCCTTCCCTCCCGATAGTTATCGGGACTTCCCCCAAAGAGCGGCCGGATTGAGTGATGGCCCTCGCGGCTATCTGGCTCCTTCGCTAAAATTGCCCACCGGGCAATTTTTAAACGCTCGGCCCCCTTGGAGGAAACAGGAAAGGGGGTAACCATTTAAAAGTATTGGACTACAAAGGTAAGAAAAAAGCCGGCGGAAGAAATCCGTCGGCTTTTAATAATGCCGGGAAATATATAGATTTGAAATTATCTTCTATGAATACCGCCTGCACTGGATGAATGCGCATCTACGTATTTGGGATCACCCTTATAATTGATATCTCCAGCACTGGAAGCTCTTGCCGTTATTTTTTCCGAAACATTAACATCTGCATCTCCGGCGCTTGAAACAGAAATATCTGCTTCCCTGGTCTTAAGATCATAAGCTTTCAGATCACCTGCGCTGCTCAGATCGGCTCTGAGCATGTCAGCGTCACCTGTAAGTGTTATATCACCTGAACTGCTGATATCAATATCTACTTTATTTACTTTTACATCAAGTTTAATATCGCCTGCACTGCTTGCTGATAATTCGAGTTTATCGCCGTTTATCTGGGACTCACCATTAACATCACCCGCACTTGTTGTACTCACAGATTTCACTTCTTTCATGGTGACATAAACCCGCTTTTTTTCTGCGCTGCGGATATTATATTCGGTGTAAACATTAAGAACCCCATTTCTTACTTCCGTCAGAATATATTCCTGCAGATTCTCATCTGCTTCAACAGAAACGGCTTCATTATTACCCTGTTTCAGATAAACATCAATACCGGAACTTACTTTTACACCGGTGAAAGAATCAATGTTCCTTTCTCTTGTGACCACCTTTCTGTTTCCTTCTATTATTTTCCAGTGCTGTCCCTGGATCTGGATACAGGAAGTTGTGCTGCTGATGACGATGATGATAGCAATTGTTAATGATCTCAGGTTTTTCATACTTCATTTTATTTGTTTTTTAAAACTCAAATCCGGAATAAAGACAGGGAGAAAAATGATTTGTTGCATCAGAATCCCCCAAAATGTAATAATATTATTGACGATAGCCGATATAAGGCAAATTGGCATAATGACATAAAGGCACAACGGCAGGAGAAAATCAAGTCTTTACGTTTAAAATCGATCTTAACCTTAACCTCAACCTCAACCTTAATTTTAGTGCCATTTGAATATCTTCAATCCGACAGAGAAAAACAGTATTCCGACCGCCAGCAGGATGAGGATTGGCAATGCTATGTCATGATAACCAGCCCCCTCATTGAAGATACTTCTGATGCCATCGGTAAGCATGGTTAAAGGAAGGTTTTTGATAACCGGAAGGCTCCATTCAGGGAAATTCTGATAGCTGAAGAAGATTCCTGAAAGAATCATCAGGGGAAATACCACAAAATTAATCAGGCCATTTCCTACTTCAGTGTTTGATGTATGTGACGAAACAAATACAGCTATCCCGGCAAAAGCTATATTCCCAGCAAGGAACATTAATATGAGAGCTGAGATACTCCCCTGAATTGTCATCTTAAATGCAAAAAGCGCGAAAAGAAAAAGAACAAGTGATTCGATAAAATTCATTGTGATCCTGACCGTTATAAGAGCGATCAGGAAGTGAGATTTTTTCATCGGTGTAGCAACAAGTCTCCTTAAAAGTTTTTTTGATCTCTTTTCAATTATACCATAGCTTATGCCCCACATACTGGACATCATTACGCCCATTGTTATCAGTCCTGGTACGAGAAAATCAATGTATCGGGTGCCTGTGACGGTGAGGGGTTTAATTTCTGTATTGCTTTGAACAGCCTGAACTGCTCCTTTGCCGACAATGGAACTGAGCTTAAGGTAAGTAAGCTGTGCATCGGGATTCATCGGATCGAAATGATACTCAACTGAATCGTTAATTCCAAGCAGAAGTACATTAATGGTACCTCTTTTAAGAAACTTAACTGCTTCGTCCCATTTCATTTTATAGAAGAGGAAAACAGAGTTTCCCAGTTTTTCATCCCTGATTGTATATTTCCATTGCCAGGTATCTGGTTTCCCGCTGACATTTTTTTCGCAATTCTTTTGCAGGAAACCGGCGACAACTGAATTCTCCGATCCCGAAGTTAAACTCTCATTTATATTTATAACTGCAACCTTACGGATAACATCCGCCTTTTTAGTAAAAGCAAGACCCAATCCAAGTGACATAAGAATCGGGAAAAGTATACCCCAGAACAGGACCCCGGGTTCCCGTACTATTTCCAGAAAAAGAGCAGATATCAGCTGCCATAACTGATTAAACCTGATCAATCTATTCATTTATCTTCCTTCCCGTTAGTGAAACAAAAAGATCATCGAGCGTTTTACGGCGGCACTCCATATGTTTGAGTGTTATATTCCTTGATTTCATAAAAGACATGAAAGCCGGAAGTTCAGTTTCAAAATTTGTAAGTGTGACGAATCCTTTTTCGCCTGTCTCTCCCGGGTGAATGTTAAATGGTAAATCAGATGAAATCATGTCCTCTTGTATAATAGCTTTTTCAGCAGTAAATTCAACAACTTTTTCACGTGTATCATCTTCAAGCAGCTGTTGTAATGTACCTTCTTTTAAGATCACCCCGTTATCCATTATCACTATATAGTCGCACAGGTTTTCTGCCTCCTCCATGTAATGAGTTGTCAGGATCATCGAAGTTTCAGCTCTTGTTTTCAAAGTCTTCAGAATTTCCCATATCTCCCGTCTTGCATTTGGGTCAAGACCTGTGGTTGGTTCATCGAGAAGCAGGATTGAGGGATTATTTATAAGAGAAATTCCAATTGCCAACCTCTGTCTTTGTCCACCAGAAAGATTCACTACATAGGATTTTCGTTTCTCCTGAAGACCCACGATATCAATAATCTCATTAACACGTTCTTTTCCGAGGTTAAAAAATCCGGCAAAAAGCAGTAATGTTTCAGAAACCCGGAGTTTATCAATAAACCTGGTTTCCTGGAGGGAGAGCCCTATGATTCTGTGCAGTTCATCTTCGTTTCCCTTCCATTTTTTCCCCATTATGGTAATTTCACCTCTGTCAGGTTTTTGAATACCTTCAATCATCTCGACAAGAGTAGTTTTCCCGGCACCATTTGGGCCAAGAAGTGCAACAAATTGGCCTTTAGGTATATAAAGATCAATGCCTTTTACAGCCTGGACAGCTTTGAAGGATTTCCAGACATTTTTTACCTCTATAACAGGATCAGTATGCATTTAAAAATATCTGTCGAAATTTAATTTTTTTTTGGATAGGATTTGTTGAATAGCATATAATTCCTAACAATTGTGTATTGCTCAATGTTCGTATTTTATGTAACTTTAAAAAAAAATGAACTTTGATAAAACCATAATCCTGCCTTTGTGTCTGGTAATGTTGTTTGGATGCAAACCAGGGAAATCAGAGCAAACCCAGATTAAATTGGCTTCAGAATCAAAAAGTGAAATATCGGGTAATTTTACTATCACCGGTGCTTATGCTCTTTATCCATTGGTAAAGAAATGGAGTGATGACTTTATGAAGATACATCATTCACTTAAAATTGTTGTTAAACAGGGTGGAACCGGGCAGGGAATTGATGATCTGGAGGCTAAAAAGAGCCAGTTGGCAATGATATCCAGAACTTTGACTGATGAAGAACAGACAGAAGGAATATGGGTTATACCGGTTGCTAAGGAAGGTGTCGCACCTATTGTTAATCAAAGGAATCCGTATATAAAGAGGATACTTGAACACGGTATTAATCCGCAAAAACTGATAAAATTGTTTACAGGAAACGAATCTATGACATGGGGTGAACTTCTCGATACAACCTCAAAAGAAAAGGCCATTGTTTTTACCAGAGCTGATGAATCCGGAGCTGCAGTTGTATGGGCAAATTTTTTATGGAAGGAGAGTACAGACCTGAAAGGAATAAAGGTTGTGGGTGATGATGAAATGATAAAGAGAATACAGGGTAATCAGTTGGCTATAGGTTTTTGCAACTTCTCTTATGCATTTGATTCAATATCGGGAGACAGAATAAAAGATATTCAGGTAATGCCTATCGACCTTGATTTTGATAAATCCATCGACAGAAAAGAGGTGCCTTTCAGCAATATTAAGAAGGCTCACCGCGGTTTATGGCTCGGCTATTATCCAAAGAATCTTACACGGGAACTTACTCTCGGTTCAATTGGTAAACCTGCCGACCCTGGTGTTTTAGAGTTTCTGAATTACATTCTCACAACCGGACAGACCTCAGTCGCAAGTTCAGGCTACTGTGAATTAAATGATGTTTATATTAAAAATGCACTTGATAACCTTAAATAACTCTACTTTGTTCCGAAAAGCCTGTCACCTGCATCACCAAGACCCGGGACAATATATCCGTTTTCATTAAGCTTTTCATCAAGCCCCGCAAGATATATCTGGACATCAGGATGATCTTTCATAATCCGTTCAACTCCCTGTGGTGCTCCCACGACGCAAACAAGTTTTATGGTTTTTGCCCCATGGTCTTTCAGTACCTGGATTGCATCAGTTGAACTTCCTCCGGTGGCAAGCATAGGATCGAGAACCATTACCACGGCTTCCGGGAGGTTATCGGGGAATTTGGAATAGTAAGTCATTGGTTTAAGAGTAACATGATCACGGTACATACCAATGTGACCTATGCGTGCTGTTGGTATAAGGTTAGATATTCCGTCAACCATCCCTAAACCTGCCCTTAAAACGGGTATAAGAACCACATCTATTGCCAGTTCCTGTGTGTTACATTTTCCAATCGGGGTTTCAATTGTAATGTCTCTGACAGGGAGATCGCGTGTTATCTCATAGGCCATAAGTCCGGCAATCTCTTCGAGTGTTTCGCGGAAATCTTTAGTATCGGTTTCTTTACGCCGTAAAAGAGCAAGCTTGTGTGTAAGCAAGGGATGTTTCAGCAGGTTAAGCATCTTAGCAGGTATTTATATTTTAAAAACCACTCAAAGATAATTGAAATCGATCAGATTGATCATAAGCGGATTATGTGGGATACAATAAAAAGCGTACTCAGGATTTAAATTTAATTCAGATTGTAAAATAACTAGGGATATCTTCTTTAATTTCGATTTTAGTGCAGCATTTAGAGCCTCAATAGAAAACTAATTTTGCTATTTTCTGATGGTCAACAATGCGCAATAATTTATCCATGGAGTTGTTAATCTGTTCAATAAAATGATCATGTTTTCTATTTATATCTTCCTGGTAGCTGGTTAAGTCCTTATAATTACCGTTGTTATATTTCCCTGATTCAAAGAGGGGGACCAGTTCTTTCATGGTATCCAATAAAAAGATGTTACTCTCAGAAGTTGTTTTTATTATATCTTTAGATATTATTGATACTTCAGGTGTTAAGTTGAAATAATGCGAGAACACCGACATATAATTTCTTGCCCATTTCAGTACGTTTAAAAGACCATCTGAATCTCTAAGCCAATCAGTAAGGCAATCTGTAGTAAAGGTATAATAATGATTCATTGATTCATCACGAAAATCATAATCCAGGAATCCGGGCCTCCCTTTTAATCTTCCCTCTTCCCGGAGCTGCTTTTCAATCCGGGTTTCAAAGTAAGGCAACATTTTAAGAAATGTAACTGCGGAATAACCGTCACCGCTAATCTCTCTTAAGAAGTCGAGGTTATCACACAAAGACCTATAAGTTGTTGTAGGTTGAAATAGCATAAATCCATAGTCAAAACAGATGTCAAGTTTTTTGAGGATATTAATTCCTTCCATACTTTTTGCAACTGTCATGTGCTTATTCAATCTTTTTAAACCACTGTCAGTTCCATCCTCAATACCTAAAAAAACCAGGAACAATCCATGGTCTTTCATTAGGGCAAAATTATCATGATTTATCTCATCGGGACGGCAGTTTATTTTCCACATTATTTTATTAATCAACTCCTTACGTTTAAGCTCCCTGCAAAATATCTTTATCCATTCTGATCCTTCTTCGGTTCTTACCGGGAAATCATCATCCTGAAAAAGGAATACAGAACAATCTTTATCAAAATGAAGAAGTTCCATTTCCTGCACTACCATTTCGGGTCTTCTTATCCGTTTTTTTGGTCCTGAAAGCTGCTTATAAAACTCCCTGACATTGCAGAATAAGCATTCATATATACAGCCCCTGCCTGCCAGGATGGTTGCAAATTTTTTATCAAGAGCGTATTCCTTTAAAGGTGACCGTTTTGGAAAGGGAAAATTATCGAGGTGTTTTTCAAGCGGACGGAGAGGATTAGCTATTAAATTACAATCATTTTTAAAAGCAATACTTTTTATTTTTTTCCAGTCCGCACCAGATTGAATACATTTAAACAGTTCAAGAAAAGTGTATTCACCTTCAAATCTAACAACTGAATCAAGCGATGGAATAATTTCAAAAAGTTCTTTATATCTGAGACTGGCATAGTTCCCGCCGGCAGTGAAGTGGCAGTTTATACCACCTGTTCTGAGATAGGTTATTAACTCTTCAAACTCATAAATATGATACTGAAAGACCACTGAAAATCCCACTATCAGGGGTTTCTGATTTTGCAATGTTTTCAGTATCTCCTTCTTCCCGTTCTTAAAATCAATTATCAGGGTTTCATATCCGGCTTCGGACATTACAGAAGCAAGATAACCAATTCCAAGATTATCAAATTCCCTGAAGGCAACAAAAACTGCNNAAATACAACATCCTAAGCATAATTATCAGTAAAAAAAATTGGAAACATAATTTCTTTTTAAGTCGATTTTTCTACATGCGTTATGGTAGGATTTTCATTACCTAATACTTTATTAATCTGTTTGAACATTGTAGCTTTCGCATCTAAACACGCTTCATCGTATTTCTTAAGCAATTCTAAAATTTTAACCAGATCCGAACTCCCTGAAGGTACTCGCGGAAAACTATGAGAATACGAATCCGTTGACCAATCTTGTGAAAAGGTTTTTAATGCCATAATTTTACTTTTTTAGTTTAACACTTTTTATCAGGCCTGTCTGTTTATTATTATTTTTGAATATTTAATAATTAATAATTGATACTCTGGTTGGCTAAACAAAGGTTGCCATATCGAATATATCTCTGTAAAGTTTTTATTCATATAAAATATTCATCATTCACAGCCTGCTACTACAGGAACTTAAATTATTAGTCTTGTTTTTTTAAATCGGGAATTTCATTTTTTTTAGTAATCTCTTTATACATGGTTCATTCCTGAATTTCTTAAAGGCCTGTTCTACCCCCAGGTAGGAAAGATGTTTTTCTTTAGAATCATATGATCTTTCGAGCCATGTACAGACCTTCTCCGGTTCATCCCCATAAGCATGCGCATAAGCAACCCACCAGGCACAATCAGCAATCTTGTTTTTCACTAACCGGGCACATAAATTTTCAGCTACATTTTTGTGACCCAATTTAAAGTTTACTGCAGCTAATGCTACATTACGGGAATTATCATCATCATCAAAACTAGGTTCTTTGACTATTTTATCTATATTACCCTCATCCAGGAGAATCTCATAGTATAACCACGAAAGTCCTTTATATTCAAGTTCATGATACTTTTTTAAAGTAGCCATTGCTTCTGTTAAACGGTCAGCGTAATAATATGCTAAGGTTAAGTATACCAGCGTGGTTGGATTATTAGGATCATTTTGTATTGCCCGATTGCATAATGAAATGCTCTCATCTCTTCTTCCCAGTTTAGTATAAAATCGCCCCGCATTTCTTAAGATATACTGATTATCAGGATCAATTTTCAAAGCTTGTTTTATTTTCTCTTCAGCAGCTTCGAAATCATATTCATTATCAAGTATTTCGGCCATGTTTACAATTGCAATACCTGAAGTGGGATCCAATTCTAATGCCCTTTCAGCGGTTCGTTTGGCCTCCCTGAATTCAGGTGAATCAGCAGTTGAGGTGATTCTGCAATAATACATTGAAAGATATGTCCATGGTAAAGCGAAAGTGGAATCTAACCTGATTGCTTCATTAAACCATAAAATTGCTTTTTCATTTTCGGCAGCAGGACTCTTTTCATAAAAGAACTGTCCTTTAAGATAAGCATCATATGCTTTAAGGCTGGTGGTTGGTATTTTGTTTATGAGTTGTTTTTCATCAGGGGTTATTGTTGCTTTTAATGCTGAGGCAATAGATTGGGCAATTTCGCTTTGAGTACTATAAATATCTTTGGTTTCACGAATTTCCTTTTCATAAGATTCTGCCCAGAGATGACTTTCTTTATCTGCTTTAATTAATTGCACCCTCAGACGAAATGTATTGCCATATTTTTGTCCGCTTCCTTCAACGATATAATTCACGTTCAGTTTTTTGGCTATTTCCGGAATAGTTGGTTTATTTGGACTTTTGTACTGGTTGGTGGAAGTGCGTGAAAGAACCCTGAAATCTTTTATTTTTTGCAGATTATTAAGGATCTCTTCCATGATCCCGTTTATAAAATATGTGGTTGAATCATTAGGACTGTCGTTTATAAAAGGTAATACTGCAATTGATTTTTCAACCGGTTTAGAGAGTTTAGCTGGTCGCTGAATAAAGAAATATCCAAGAACAATCAGTGCCAATATTATAACAGATGCAATAATAATTTTGGGTTTAAGTTTTTTCTGGTGTCCCGTTTTTACTTTAATGATCTCATCTGGGACATCCCCAACCTTTTGATTAGGATTCTTTATTGCGGTAATGATTTCTTTGACAGCGTTTGCCACCTTGTTAATCTGATCGCGATAGTAGGTTTTACTGAGATTGTCCCGCGGGTGATCTTCATTAGCTCTCAGAGGCCGGTTAACGCCGGTTGATTTATAGACAAAATCAACGCCGCGAAGCACTCCTCCAAGAAGTGTTTCGCATAGTTTAATATCAGTAATATCGAGGTCATGAATACGAACAGGTAATACCCTGCTTGCTACATTCCCGCTGGGCAAATTTATCTTTAATCCGAATAAATCCTGATGAGCTGTTTCGATAAATGCTTTGAATTCATGTTCCCAAGCAAACGACTTAGGATCACAGTAAGTTCTTGAAATAATAGGTATAAAAACCAGGCATTTAAGTTTTTCTTTCAGGGAGGCATCGACATCGTGTGTCTCTAATAGTCCGTCGTGCGGATTGATGTCAAAATAAACAGTGATTTCTTCCTTAAATGTTGATTCGAGTTCTGTCTTCAGAGCATCAACAAATTCACTCACCCACCTATCTCCCTTGTTGTCTTTCTGGCGGTAACTGATGAAAATATCATAGTCAAAACCCTGAATTAGACTCGTCATGTTAACCATTCATTTTGATAAAGTTACGATTGTATTTAATACAAGTCAAATAAAATTATGTTAACCAAAACATTGAATTCATTTTTATTAACTAAATTTACTAGTAACAATCTAAAGGAAATCATGGTGTAGGCGTATTGGAACTCATATTCTGAAGCGACATGAAACAAAAGATTTTCTTTCATGTATCTATATTTACTTTTCTTGTTTTACTGTTCACTGGCAGGAATGAAAAGCTTCTGGCCCAGGTTGCAATTCCCGATTCATCAATAAAAAGCTTCAGGCTATTTGAAGAAGAGAAGATTCTTGAAATATCTCTGCGGTTCGACCTCTCAACATATTTCAGAACAAAACCAAAGGAAGATTATTTAAAAGCTAATATAACTTTTCACTTAAGTAAAACTGATTCCTTAAGTCAGGATATAAAACTAAGGACAAGAGGAATCTTCCGCAATCAGTATTGCAAGTTTCCTCCCATAGAGCTGAATTTTAAGAAAGCAAATTTCGGTTACTCTGATCTGAGCAGGATATCTAAATTAAAACTGGTTCCTCAATGTAGCTCAGGCAAGGAAAATGGAGATTATGTTCTGAGAGAATACCTTGCATATAAACTGTTTAATGTTCTCACAGATACAAGCTTCAGAGTGAGATTGCTGAAGGTTAATTATATCGATTCAGAAAAGAAAAGAAAGCCCATCATTCAGTATGGGTTTTTCATCGAACCGGTAGAAATGCTTGCTGCCCGGACAAATTGTACTCAGATTAAATCAGGTGCTCTGAACCAGAAAAGCATCGTCCCAAAGATTATGGACAGGATTGCCATATTCAATTTTATAATTGGAAACTATGATTGGTCAATACCAGGACAGCATAATGTTATAGTATTAAAATCGCTTGGTTTTGACCCATATGGTCTTGGGATAGCAATTCCTCATGATTTTGACTGGACGGGACTTGTAAATGCTTCGTATGCAATTCCGGCTGAAATAGTCGGGACAGACAATGTACGTCAAAGGATTTTTCTGGGAGTATGCAGGAGTAAAGAGGTTTATGAGAAAGATCTTGATTTGTTTTCAGAGAAGAAAGAGGAGTTTTACAGGGTAATCAATGAGTTTCCTTATGTAAATATTCAGGCAAAAAAGGATATGACCGGCTATCTGGATGGATTCTTTGATAAGCTGGTCGGGAAAAGAGATAGAATTCTGGACAATTTATTGGATTATTGTAAAAGGTTTTAATCGTAATATATTTATAATATGCATGATAACATACCAGACTGTTTTTTCTGTTTGAATAACCCAACCTTTGAGGGAATCATATGGCGATTTGCTATTGACATTGTTTTCCTTTTCATTCTTATCCGGATCATTTATTTCAGATACTCTAAGAAGCCGAAGTTTTTATTTACTTTTTTCCTGATGGGTATTATGGTCTTTTTTATATGTTCTATGCTGGGGACAGTTTTTCTGGATATGACTTTTGCGTTTGGTCTATTTGCTGTTTTCTCAATCCTGAGGTTCAGAACAAGGAATTTTAGTGTTATGGATATGGCATATACCTTTACAATTATCGGGATTTCACTTATCAATTCATTAAGGGTGCTTAAATTCCCTTTGTTAGGTATTTTGATCATTAACATAATTATTATTGTTTCTGCTTATATACTGGAGGAGTTCTTAATAAAATACAGGTCTGAATGCCAATCAATTATCTATGATAAGCTTGATTTACTTAAACCTGAGAAAAAAGATAAGTTTTTAGCGGATATTTCGTCACGGACCGGAAGAGAAGTTCTGAAAATAAAAATCGTCAGGATCAATTATAAAAAGAAAAGAGCATTATTGGATGTATACTATAAAGAATAACATTTATATCCGAGTTATTTAAAAATTGTCAGCTGAAATTATTTTTTCAGTAACAGGAGACTTTCTTCTCCTTTAGTTTTGCCGGTGAGTGCACTAACGGTCGATAATACTATTTCATTTTTCTCAGGATAAAATCTCAATACACGCAACATTCCTTTCCCTGATTTTTCATTGGTACCTTTTATTTTTTCATCCTGAAAATCGCTCAGTATTTCAAACATTTTTCTTGATTTCTCCGAATCCTCAGATTTTTTTATTTTAACTTCTTTCTGGAATTCACCCTCTTTATGGCCACATAATACCAGGATTACATTTGAATTCTTCATTACAAGTTTTTTGAATACTGCATCCGCATTATTGCCATTTAGCTTATCTTCCTTATCCCTGCCGTTCAGGCCAAAACTTTTAAGATCATTGAGATGGTTACCATTTCTGTCAAGATAATCATGAGTGACCAGAATAACCTTTCGTGACTCATTCTGAACAATTATTGTATCTGCCCATTTTAAAACTGAACTTCTTGGAGCCAGCTCAAGGTTCATGATCAGGAATTTATTATTCTTATAATTGAAAAGGCAATAATAGTTATCAATTACAGAAGGGTCATAGAAACCTCCTCTCCACCAGGAGTCCTGTTTTTCAAAACGAGATACCGGGAAATACTTATGCAGGTATTCAGTATGACGTATCCCATCATAATAATTCTTATCGGGGTTTTTCATGTCATTATCCCCATAAACAATAGAATATGGAATTCCTTTGTTCTCAAGGATTTTAAATGATTTATTTGCAACTTCCCAGGCATATTCCTTATTGTTGTTTGTTATATCACCCAGATGAATGACATACTGAATATTAAGAGGAATTTTATTCTCAACTATCCAGTCCATCTGTTTATAAAAGATCTCAGGGTAACTCGAAGAGTAATGTTGAGTATCAGGAAGAATTATAATCGAAAAGAAATCATCTTTGGGTAGAAATGATAAACATGCCAGCGCCTGAAGAAAAAGAAGGATAATCAATTTGCAGTTTTTTTTGTTTTCATGGTTTCTCTTTTGTTGACTTTGTTGTCGAAATATTGAGCATGTTTTGTTTGTTTAGCCATATTGTTTATTGTCTTTCTGGCGGTAGCTGATGAAGATGTCGTAATCGTAGTCCGGAACTATTGGCATAACAGGAATATAATTTTAGCGCCACATTCAATATTGCCTCAATATATCTGACAATAAAGAAACATTTTAGTTTGCATGGTATCAAAGAATTATAAATCACATATTTGTATGAACATAGTTTATACTATTCTTTAGCAATTTGGCTGAACTTTTCCCATGATACTTTTAATTTTTTCAATAATTCATTATACGGGGGAAATTGATGCAGTGATATAAGCAATGGATCATCACGAAAAAAAGTATAATTTGGAAAACCGTTTTCAGCTACCCAGGTAAGTTTATTCACAGATATCTGAAGGCTATCCAGCAGCCCATAAGCTACTGCAAGATTATATACTGCATGGTGAGAATGACTGGTATTTAAATTGTTTTTTTCACAATATTCAATCCTTTCCAGGGCACCTGTCCTATCACCTTTTTTAGCTAGCAATATTGCCAAAGCGCTGTTAATAAACAAGTCAGATAAATTTTTATTAATACCGTCAGATATAATCTTCTCAGCTTCAGCAAAACGGTCGAGAGTTATAAGAGTTATTGCCCAATAAGAAGCTCTCATTGGTGAAATAAGATGATCCGGGGTTTGTTTAAACAAATCTACCACTTGAAGCAGGTCCTTTTTCATTCCTCCAAAGTAATAACATGAAATTAAATCAAGCGAGGCAACTTTGTTGTCAGGATTAATCTTCATGGCTTTTCTTATTACTTCCAATGCTTCCTTTGTTAATCCTACATGCATATATACTACCCCAAGGTAATGATAGGCTTCATCAAGTTCAGGTTTTATGGAGATTGCCTTCTTATATTCACGGATAACTTTTTCGTGAGGGAATTTGTTTTGGAATGTCCAGGTACCATATGCTTTCGCAAAAAATCCCTCAGCAAGATCTGGGTTTAAAAACAGTGATTTTTCAGCTTCAACATATGCTTCTTCATCATACCTTCCATTAGGGTCAATAAAATAATTTTTAAATGAATAGGCTTTGGAGAGTTCTGCATGTGCCAGGGCGAAAGAAGCATCTGCAGAAATGGCTTTTTTAAGAAATTGAATGCAAGAGTCTATATCGAAATTATCTTCCGGAGTGAGCCTGAATTCTGCCTTCTTGAACCATTTGTAGGCTTCCGGGTTTGCAGTAAAATTTTTTTGTTGTGATGCTATAATAACTATGGGCATAGAATTTACGGATGAAGGATTTTTCATGCTTCCAATGATTTCCTTTATTGCATTCGCTAATTTGTTAAGCTGATTTCTATAGTCAGTTTTGTTTTGATTTTCGTTTTTATTATCATTTGGCTTGAGAGGACGATTTATGCCTGGCTCTGTGTAAATAAAATCAACTGCCCTTAGAACTCCTCCTAACTCATTTTCAAGAAGTGTTTTATCTTCCTTATCAATATCATGGATCTTCACAGGTAAGATTCTGCTCGCCACATTTCCGCTGATAAGTTTGATATCACGTCCCAATTTATCCGTTTTTGCAAATTTATTAAATGTGCAAAACTCGTTTAGCCAAGCGAAACTCTTTATGTCGCAATAGGTTTGTGAAATAACCGGAACAAATATAAGGCATTTGACTTTGTCTTTCAGGGAGGCATTTATATCATATGTCTCTAACAGTCCATCATGAGGATTGATATCAAAATACACACTTATCTCTTCCTTAAAAGTTGCTTCAAGTTCCCTTTTAAGATGGTCAACAAATTCGGTAACCCATCCGTCATACTTGTTGTCTTTCTGACGGTAACTGATGAAGATGTCGTATTCGTAGCCGGGGATTATGCTTGCCATTTGATAAATAAAATTTCGAAACAATTTTGGTAATTCTAAATACTTTATTATCAATACTAAACCAAAGTCAGATTAAAAACAATTTTACTTCCTGTCTCCCAAAACTCCTAAATTCCCGGATATAGAAGATCTTTTATTACAAGATTATATTCTACTCAAAGGGAAGGTTCATCTTCCTGCACAGATCCTGATAACGAGGCTCATCGCGCAAACAGTCATATATAGGGTATCGCAGGCCAACCAAATTGGGATCACGCACATCGTAAGCACGCTCCAACATGTCTAAGGCACGCTTCTTATTCCCGGCAGAGGCATAAAGAATGGCAATTTCTGTCGGAAGAATATAGGCAGTTTTTAACTGCGCTGCCAGGGTATCAGCTTCAAGGTTCAGGGCACCGATGTAACCTCCCTTTGCATAGCCCTTATCAAAGACATTCACAAAATCTTTATAAACGGTATTATAATAAAGTTCCCAGGATTCAAATCCTTCCTTATACTTCCCCAAGAGATGGTAAGCAATGGGAATATTACTTATTGCAATCTGGTTCTTTGGACTCATTTTAAGAACATCCTGCAATACAGAGAGGGCTTTGTCATACTTATGAAAATATATCAGGTCGAGACCATATGAAGACTTTATATTTGGATCTAGTGAATCCAGCTTAAGTATCAGGTCAAGCTGTTCCATCGCTTCTTTCATTCGTCCCATATAAATCAGTACTTTAGCGTAACCTTTGTATGCATCTGCATATTTGGGATTTAGTGCAATAGCTTTTTTATAATCTGACTCAGCACCTTTCCAGTCCCACATTTCATATAACTTCAGGTCTGCTAATTTACATTGAGCTTCTGCAATAGTGCTGTCTAATTCAATTGCTCTCATAACAGCTGCCATTGCTTTTGGAGCTGCCTCCCCAGACTGCACATCCCCAAACTGAATACGCCAGCTCCATGTCGTACTTTTGCCAACATATGCAAGGGCGAAATTAGGATCTTTTTCTATTGCCAGCTCAAAATATCTCAATGCGGTCTTGAGGTCATTAACATTGTTTTTTCTCAGGTAAAACAAACCTTTTAGATATAAATCATATGCTTCAAGATTAGTTGTAGGAATTTTCTCTATGAGTTGTTTTTCTTCAGGGGTTATTGTGGCTTTCAGTTCTGCTGCAATTGATTGTGCAATCTGGCTTTGCATATTAATAATATCGTTGGTTTCATGGATTTCCTGTTCATATGATTTACCCCAGAGATACTTTTCATTATTAGCGGCAATTAATTGTATCCGAAGAACAATTTTATTGCCATATTTCTGTCCTCTTCCATCAACTATATAATTCACATTCAGCTTTTTTGCTATTTCAGTAATAGTAAGTTTAGTTTCACCTCTGTATTGTTCAACAGATGGCCGTGATAAAACTCTGAAATCCTTGATTTTTTGCAGATTATTAAGTATCTCGTCCATGACGCCGTTTATAAAGTAGGCGTTTTCTTTATCCGGGCTGTCGTTGATAAAAGGTAATACAGCAATTGATTTTTCAACGGATTCGGAAGATTTAGAAAGTTTAGGTATAAGGAAATACCCCAATACTAAAAGTACCACAACTAATAAAGATCCTATAATGATTTTAACTTTCAGATTTTTTGAGGGAGCGGATTTTACACTAATGACTTCTTTTAGAACTTCTCCACCCTTTTGATTATTTTTTTTAATTGCGGTAATAATCTCTTTCACAGAATTTGCCACCTTATTGATTTGATCGCGATAAAAGGTTTTATTAAGGTTCTTATCAGGATTATCAGATGGTGTTAATGGCCTGTTTACTCCGGCAGACTTATAAATAAATTCAATAGATCGTAGAACACCTCCTAATTCATTTTCAAGAAGATCACTATCCTCAGGATCGAGATCATGAATTTTAACTGGTAAAATTCTACTAGCTACATTTCCTCCGGCAAGTCTGATATCTCTTCCGAATTGATCTTCCTTTGCTAATTTATTAAAAGCAACTAACTCATGTTGCCATGCAAAGCTTTTCGAGTCACAATATGTTTGTGAGATGATGGGGATGAAAATCAGGCACTTTAGTTTTTCTTTTAGCGAGGCATTTACATCGTGTGTCTCTAACAGACCATCATGAGGGTTAATATCAAAATAAACACTGATCTCTTCTTTAAAAGTTGCCTCGAGTTCCCGTTTCATATTATCAACGAATTCAGTCACCCAACCGTCATATTTATTGTCTTTCTGGCGGTANNAAGATGTCGTATTCGTAGCCTGGAATGATGCTTGCCATGTTTTCTTTAATTACATCATAACAAATTATTTTCTTCCAACCATTTTCTTACTCTTTCATGCTCTGCCTGATATTTTGCTTCTATATCCCTAGCAATCTGTTGAAATTCTGATTCGTTTCTTATACTGTTGAATAATGGATCATTTTTAATATAGGTTACTACCCATAAGGACATCCTTATTTGCTTTTGATTGAAAATCTTTAAATTCTCATACGCCTTTTCTTTATCTCCTCTGAAGGCATATACACCTGCAAGATCATAATATGTATATAATCCATTTTCTGGTCGTTTTAATTCATTTATCCTGTTACTATATTTTATTTGTTCATTGAAAAAGTATTCAGCCTCTTTTTTGTAACCATTTTGCAAGTAAGCATAGCCTATACGCTGCATACTGTTTATAGATAGTTCTCCCATAGCTTTCAATCTTTCAACATATTTAATCCAATATTTTAATGATTCGTCGTACTGACCAAGCAATGAGTAATTGATACCTAATAATCCCAGTATTCCACGATTGGTTGAATCTATAGCATAACCTTTTACCCCAAATTCAATAGATTTTTTGAAATTGCCATGCCAATTTTCCGACACACCTAAAACCCATAAATATTCAACTGAATCGCCATCCAATTTAAACGCTTCAAGATTATAGTATTTGGCTTTCTCCATAAAGTCAGTGTAAGCATATTCCCATGAAATATCTCTTAATAAATCAGGTAATTCAGATCCGTGATATAGGAATATTGCTTTTTGATAATTATCAATAGCATTAACACGGTCGTCATTCAAATCATAAAAATCTCCCTTACCACGATAAGCCATCCAATCGTTTGGATTGAATTTTATGGCTCTATCAAATTCTTCTAAAGACTGTTGGGGTTTACCAATTTCCTTATAATATTCCCCCCTTAAAGTATATGCTTCTGATAATTGATTATCAAATGAAAGGGCAATATTTGTAAGAATCAGGATAGAATCCATGAAATTTTTTGAGAAATATTCTTGCCAATAATGCTTGTCCCAGTATACCATTGCAAGACCTGTATATGCCTGAGCAAAAGTTGAATCATATTTAAGTGCTTTACGATAGAGATCTTCGGCTTTTTGAAGTACTGCTTTATTACTATTATTAATCCAATATTTTGTATGTTCTTCTCTTCCTCTCTGGTAAAAATCGTATGCCGTCAGATTACCTGTGGGGACTTTTTTAATTAGTTCCTTTTCCTTTGGTGAAATTATTGCCTTCAGTTCCGTTGCTATGGATTGTGCAATTTCACTCTGTATACTAATAATATCACTTGTTTCCCGTATCTCCTGATTATATGATTTACCCCAGAGATGTTTTTCATTATTGCCAACAATTAATTGTACCCGAAGAACAAACTTATTACCATATTTTTGTCCGCTTCCTTCAACGATGTAATTTACATTCAGTTCTTTCGCAATATTAGGAAGAGAAGTTTTTGTTGAACCCCTGTATTGCTCTGTAGATGTGCGTGAAAGAACCTTGCTGAAATCACTGATTTTTTGAAGATTATTGAGTATCTCGTCCATGACACCATTCAAGAAGTAGGTTGTTGAATCATTAGGAGTGTCATTTCTAAAAGGTAAAACTGCAATGGACTTTTCAAGGTTTGTCAGCGCATGAGTTTGATTACTTCGATCTATGATTTTATATATTGCATATGCACCTGTAATGAACAAGAACACAGAAAGCAATATTATTATCCTTTTCTTTGATTTCTGGTCGATTATTCCCTTACTGATCACTTCCTTTCTGCTATCTTCCTTTTTCTCCTCATTCAACAGTTCTTTGAGAGGAGGTGTTCCTTTCACCAAAGGATCATGTTCTGTTTTCAGTCCCAGGACAATATCTTTAATTGCGTGAGCTACCTTTATTATTTGGATTCTGTATTTGGTATTGTTTAAATTCTTCTTTTCATTATCTTCAGGGGCAAGTGGTTTGTCTACTCCTGGCTCTTTATAAATAAATTCAATCGACCTGAGTACTCCTCCCAATTCTTTTTCAAGGAGGGTTTTATCTTCATAAGTAAGGTCGTGTATCTGTATTGGAAGAATCCTGTTTGCAACATTACCACCAGGAAGTTTAACCTTCAGCCCGAATTGATCCTGAGAGGCTTGTTCGACAAAAGCTTTAAACTCATGTTCCCAGGCAAATGACTTCGGATCGCAATATGTACGCGATATGATGGGAATAAAAATGAGGCACTTAAGCTTATCTTTAAGAGAAGCATCAACATCGTGAGTCTCTAAAAGTCCGCTATGAGGATTGATATCAAAGTAAACACTTATCTGTTCTTTGAATGTTGATTCGAGTTCAGTCTGCAGAGCTTCCACAAACTCACTTACCCACCTGTCACCTTTATTGTCTTTCTGACGGTAGCTGATGAAGACGTCGCATTCGAAGCCTGAGACTATGCTTGCCATCGGGTAAAATTATCTTTAACTATGCCTTTACTGTTAATTTATTAACAGTATGATATTCAGAATTTTATAGCAACAAATGTATAATTAAAATTGAACATATAACTAAAAATTGGTACATAAATGATTTTATCAGTTCCGCAACCTTGCGTTTTGAATTTCTACTTTTATCTTCTAATCGGATTCATTCATTGGATGTTTATAATCAATTATTTTCCGGAAGAGCTTTCCATCATTTTTTTGAATTCCGGTCGATTTCTTAATGGCGCCCATCTGGGATCCAGCTCAAGGATTTTTGTTGACAGAAGTCCCGGAATTGAGAGGAGATATTTTATTTGTTTGATAGCATCATCATATCTGCCAACCATAACATAGATCAGGGCTAAATCTTCAACCAGAACTACCCCTCTGTATGCCTCTTTACTTACAGGAAGCAATTTTATAGCCTTTTCACCCATACCTACTGCTTTATTATCAAGACCAAGTCCTGCATATGCAATACCTAATGAACTGTATAACCTTTGATCATCTGAAAAATCAATTATTCTTTTTTCAAGGAACATACGGGTTGAATCATAATAAGCATGCTCTGATTCAGGTTTATTCATCAAACCATAAATAGTTGCATAATACAGATATTTGGGTCTGAAGTAAAATTGATTTTGAATTGCATCATATTTATAAAGTGATATATCTTTCAAAGCCTCTTCATATTTTCCTTCATAAATATCAATCAAAACATTTGTTTCGATGATAAGTGAATCTGATATAGAAGCTTTATTATTACGTGCAGCGTTTCCTAATATTTCTCTTGCCTTCCTCACATCTCCTTCCGATCTAAGAAACATCCTGGATAAATGAGGATAAGGAAAAACCCAATCAGGCTTAAGCATAATAGACATATTATAGAATTCCTCAGCTTTAGAATAATCCCGTAGCAAATCAAATGTTTCTCCTGCTTCGTCAGCTATTTCTGCTCTTCTGGGGTCAAGTTCAAGAGCTTTCACAAACTCAGACTTTGCCTTCTCCAAGTTCCCGGCACGACGATGAACAGCAGCTGACCAGTATATAGCTTCCGAGTTCTTAGGTTGATCTTTCAATACCAGTTCAAATTGTTTCAATGCTTCCGGGTATTTTAAATAACCAAAGTAGTAATAAATCCCTAAAGCAATGTGAGCGTCCGGGAGGCTTGGATCAATTTCAAAGGCTTTGTCAATTGCCTGTTTACTTTTGCGTTTTATATCCTCACTATGATCCTTATAATACCAGAATTGGTCAAGCAGACATTTTGCGATTCCAGTATGGGCTAAGGCAAACACGGGATCAAGCTCAATTGCCTTTTTATATAATTCAATTGCACCTTTATTGTCTCCTGAATTGCCAGCTTTCCAATAATAATAGTTCCCCTGAAGGTAATAATTATATGCTTCAGGATTCTCAGTAGGTTTTTTTTCAATCTTTTTTATCTCTTCAGGTGTGAGTTCTGCTTTTAATTCTGAGGCAATTTCTTTAGCTATTTCACTCTGCAGAGAAAAGAGTTGATTCATTTCTCCGGGATAATCATTTGCCCACATCTGCCTATCGGCTTTTGCATCAATAAGGGAAACCCTTATTTTTAAATTATTCCCTTCTCGTCCGACACTCCCTACAACTAAATAATTTACATTAAGCTCCTTCCCAATGATTAGTGTTGATTTTTTGGTATCCCTGTATTGATATGAAGATGTTCTGGGCCTGACCGTAAAACTTTTTACTTTTTGTAGATTATTCAGGATATCGTCCATAAAACCATCACAGAAGAATAACTGAGTCGAATCATTACTTAGATTCCGGAAAGGAAGAACAGCAATTGACTTTTCAACCGAATCAGAATTTTTAGATAGTTTAGGGATAAAGAAATACCCCAACACTATAAGTACCAGAACTAATAAAGATCCTGTGATGATTTTTACTTTCAGATTTTTCGAGATTTCTGTTTTTGGTTTAACAAAAACCTTTGGTACTTCACCATCCTGTTGATTATGTTTTTTTATTGCTGTAATAATCTCCTTTACAGCGTTTGCCACCTTGTTGATCTGATCACGATAGTAAGTTTTATTGAAGTTTTTATCAGGATTATCTGATGGGTTTAATGGTCTGTTAACTCCGGCAGACTTAAAAATAAAGTCAATACTACGAAGGACTCCTCCAAGTTCATTTTCAATAAGAATTTTATCTTCCGGATCAAGGTCATGAATTTTAATTGGTAAAATTCTACTAGCTACATTCCCGCTGGTAAGTCTGATATCTCTCCCGAACGGATCTTCCTTTGACATTTTATTAAAAGCAACAAACTCATGTTGCCAGGCAAAGCTTTGAGGGTCGCAATAGGTTTGTGAAATAATCGGAATAAATACCAGGCACTTCAGTTTCTCTTTCAGTGAGGCATTTACATCATGTGTCTCCAAAAGTCCATCGTGAGGATTGATATCAAAATAAACACTGACATCTTCTTTAAAAGTTGCCTCGAGTTCCCGTTTCATATTATCAACGAATTCAGTCACCCAACCGTCATATTTATTGTCTTTCTGACGGTAGCTGATGAAGATGTCGTATTCGTAGCCTGGAATGAGACTTGACATGTTAGTTATTCATTGTGATAAAGTTACAAAAACTAAAGCATCCCCTGTTCTTCGAGCCATTTCCTTACACGCTCGTGCTCTGCCTGGTATTTTGACTCTAGATCTCTGACATATTGCTGAAATATAGGATCATCCCTAAAACTCTCGAAAGTAGCATCGTTTTTAACATATATGGCGTCATATCGATTTCCCGTTTGACTTTTACTTGCTAGCCTGAGTTTCTCATAAGCCTTCTCCTTCTCTCCAAGAAAGGCATATACACCAGCTATGTCATAAGCATTACCAAAAGGATCCAGTATAGCTCGTCCCAATTCATCGACTCTTGTAAGATTATTGACAACTTTGTCAAAATAATACTTAGCCTGATCTTTATACCCGTTCTTCCAATAGGCTAATCCGATACGGTTATTACCTATAATCGATACATATCCTGAATATTCTGGATGTCCAATGAATTTATTAAACCATTTCAATGCTTCATGATACTTTTCAAGAAACACATAGATGTTACCTATCCTCCACAAAACTTCAACATTGCTAGTATCCAAAGCGTATAATCTTTGATATTGGTAAAGTGCATTTGCATAATTGCCATCTGTTTCTTCAACAAAGCCTAAGTAAGTGTAAAAACTTGCTGAATCCTTGTCTAATTTTATTTTTTCTTTAATATAGGAGATAGCTTTGTCCCTGAATCCTGTAACATTATAAACCGTGATTAGATTGCCTAATAAAAGTGGCAGTTCTGTATTTGGATGAAGTGATAAAGCTTTGTTAAAGTTTTCAATGGATTTAATATAGTCATTAGTGACTAAATATAGATCACCTCTTCCCTTATATGCCATCCAGTCATTTGGATTGAATTGTAAGGCTTTATCAAATTCTTTAGTTGCCTCCTCAGATTTCCGTTTTTGGAGATAGTATTGCCCCCTGAAAACATAGGCCTCTGATAACTGATTGTCAAGCGATAAAGCTTTATTTGCCAGGATCAGAACAGAATCCAGAAAATATTCCGAGAATAAAGATTTCCAATAATGCTTGTCCCCGTAAACCTGTGCCAATCCAGTGTATGCTCGGGCAAATGTTGAATCATATTCCAATGCCTTGTTATAGAGATCTTCGGCTTTTTGAAGTGCTGCTATATTACTATTATCATTCCAATATTTAGTATGTTCTTCTCTTCCTCTTTGGTAAAAATCATATGCCGTCAGGTTTGCGGTAGGTATTTTTTCAATTAGTTGTTTTTCTTCAGGGGTTATTGTTGTTTTTAATTCTTGTGCTATAGTTTGGGCAATTTGGTTTTGTGTACTATAAATATCCTTAGTTTCCTGTATTTCCTTTTCATAAGATTCAGCCCAGAGATGTCTTTCGTTATTAGCAGCAATTAATTGCACTCTTAGACGATAAGAATTGCCATATTTTTGACCGCTTCCTTCAACGATGTAATTCACATTTAGTTCTTTTGCAATTTTCGGAATTGTGAGTTTAGTTGAACCTCTGTATTGTTCTGTAGATGTGCGTGAAAGAACTCTAAACCCTTTTATTTTTTGCAAATTATTCAAGACTTCTTCCATGATGCCATTGATGAAGTAGGTATTCTCCTGATCAGGGCTATCATTTCTAAAGGGTAATACCGCAATTGATTTTTCAAGTTTTGTAACCTCATTAGCCTGTTTGCTTCTTTCTATTATTTTAAATACCGCAAATGCACCAGCTATAGTCAAGAGAACTAAAAAGGGTATTATAAACCATCTTTTTAATTTTCTATTGATTACTGTTGTTTCTGACAGCTCTTTATTTTTACCTTCTTCTTTTACATCGGGTATAGGATGGTCATATTGAAATTTTCTCTCCAAGGGAGTGGTTTGCACCCCTTTCAGGCTGTGAATAACTTCTTCAATGGCATTAGCTACTTTATTGATCTGGTTTCTGTAATTTGTTTTGTTTGAGTTTTTCTCCTCGTTATCCTTAGAGGTAAGTGGTCGGTTAACCCCTGGTTCTTTATAAATAAATTCTATAGATCTGAGAACTCCTCCCAGTTCTCTTTCAAGAATAGATTTGTCTTCATGGTATAGATCATGTATCTGAACGGGAAGTATCCGATTTGCTACATTACCATTAGGTAGTTTTACCTTAAGTCCTCTCTGATCATTTGAAGCTTGTTCGATGAACGCTTTAAACTCATGCTCCCAGGCGAATGACTTTGGATCACAATAGGTGCGTGAAATAATTGGAATAAAGACCAGGCATTTAAGTTTCTCTTTTAGCGAGGCATCTACATCATGTGTCTCTAATAGTCCATCATGTGGATTGATATCAAAATAAACACTGATCTCTTCTTTAAATGTCGACTCGAGTTCAGTCTTCAGAGCATCAACAAACTCACTCACCCACCTGTCGCCTTTATTGTCTTTCTGGCGGTAGCTGANNAAGATGTCGTATTCGTAGCCTGGGATTATGCTTGCCATTTTAGCTTAACATTGTTATATAAATTATAAAAACTAAGATTTCCCCTGATCTTCCAACCATTTTCTTACTCTTTCATGCTCTGCCTGGTATTTTGCTTCTAAATCCTTGACGATCTGTTGAAACTCAGGTTCATTTCTGATGTTGTTGAATAAAGGATCACTCTTTATTAAAATTAGCATTACAAGGTTTATCGCTTGGCTTTGATTATAAATTCTTAAATTTTTGTATGCTTTATCCTTCTCTCCTCTGAAAGCATATACACCTGCAAGATCATAATATGTATTTAAACCAATTCCTCCGGGTCGCTTTAATTCATTCATCCTGTTACCATATTTTATTTGTTCATTGAAATAGTATTCAGCCTCTTCTTTATAACCATTTTGCCAGTAAGCATATCCTATACGGTGCATACCGCCTGTAGTGAGAGCTTCCTGAGTTTTTAATCTTTCATAATACTTTTTAAAATATTTTAATGATTCTTTATCCTTACCAAGCCATGAGTAATTACGTCCTATCGAATACAATATTCCATAATAAGTTGAATCTATCGCATAACCCTTTACCTCAAATTCGATAGATTTGTCGACATTTCTAAGGTAGAATTCGTAACCAGCTAAATTCCAATAATAATTAGATGAATCACCATCCAATTTCAATTCTTCCTGATAATAATACTTAGATTTCTCAGGAAATCCAGCACTAGAATATGCCGAACCAATTTGCCATAATAAAGTGGGTAATTCTGGTCCTCGATTAATGGATGCTGCTTTTTGATAATTATCAATACACTTAACAAGGTCGGTATAAGAATAATACAAATCTCCTTTACCAAGATAAGCCATCCAATCGTTTGGATTGAGCTGAATGGCATTATCAAATTCTTCAATAGCCTGTTCAGGTTTCCCGATTTCACTATAATATGTTCCCCTTAAAGTATGTGCTTCTGATAATTGATTATCAAAGGAAAGAGCATGATTTGTAAGGATCAGGACAGAATCCATGAAATTTTCTGAAAAATATTCTTGGAAATAATGCTTGTCCCAATAAGCTCTGGCCAGACCTGTATATGCTTTAGCATAGGTTGAATCATTTTTCAACGCTTTACGATAGAGATCTTCGGCTTTTTGAAGTACATCTTTTTGAAGTACTCCAGTATTATACTTATCAATCCAATATTTTGTATATTCTTCTCTTCCTCTCTGGTAAAAATCATAAGCTGTAAGGTTTGTTGTAGGTATTTTCTCAACGAGTTGTTTTACCTCAGGCGTAATTGTAATATGCAATTCTCTGGCAATAGTTTGAGCTACTTCGCTTTGGACGGCAAAATTATCTTTCCAGTTTTTGTTATATTCATTTCCCCATTTTGTACTTTGCTTTTTGGCATAAATTAAATGAACATCTAACCTTACACTATCGCCTGCCTTTTGAAAACTACCCTCAAGTAAATATGTTACCCCAAGTTCCTGACCAATAACATATGTGGTTTTTTTGGTTTCGCGGTATTGTTCCACTGAAGTCCTGTCCAGTACCCGTAAATCCTTAAACTTTTGCAGATGAAGAAGAATAGCTTCCATCATGCCATCCGCAAGGTACTGTTTATCAGGTTCGTTACTAAGCAACCTAAAAGGAAGTACAGCAATTGACTTGTCAACTTGTTTGGAAGAATTAAAAAGTTTAGGGATGAAGAAATACCCCAGTATTATTAGTGCCAGGACAATAACTGATACTATAATGATTTTGGGTTTAAGATTTTTTTGCTTCTCAGGTTTTAGATTAAATACCTCCTTTGAAATTTCTCCATCCTGCCGATTATGTTTCCCTATTGCTGTAATAATCTCTTTGACAGCATTAGCCACCTTATTGATTTGGTCGCGATAGTAAGTTTTATTGAGATTGTCCTGCGGGTGATCTTCATTGGCCCGTAAAGGCCGGTTAACCCCGGCAGACTTATAAATAAAGTCAATACTCCGAAGGATTCCACCAAGTTCATTTTCAAGAAGCGTCTTATCTTCCGGATCGAGGTCATTAATCTTAATTGACAATATTCTGCTTGCTACATTTCCGCCCGAAAGTCTGATATCTCTGCCGAATAGATCCTCTTTTGCCATTTTATTAAAAGCAACAAGCTCATTCTGCCAGGCAAAGCTTTTTGAGTCACAATATGTCTGCGAGATTATTGGAACAAAAACCAGGCACTTTAGTTTTTCTTTCAGGGAGGCATTTACATCATGAGTCTCTAATAGCCCGTCATGTGGATTAATATCAAAGTAAACACTTATCTCTTCTTTGAATGTCGATTCGAGTTCAGTCTTCAAAGCCTCAACAAACTCACTCACCCACCTGTCGCCTTTGTTATCTTTTTGGCGATAGCTGATGAAGATGTCGTATTCGTAACCTGGGACTATGCTTGCCATCGGGTTAAGATATTTTGAGGACAATCAAGAAAATTTATTTTCAATTATGCTTTTACTATTAATTTATTAACAGTATGATATTCAGAATTTTATAGCAACAAATGTATAATTAAAATTGAACATATCACTATAAATTGAACCATAAATGATTTTATCAGTTCGGCAACCTTGCGTTTTGAATTTCTACTTTTATCTTCTAATCGTATTCTTTCATTGGATGTTTACAATCACTTATTTTCCGGCATAGCTTTCCATCATTTTTTTAAACTCCGGTAGATTTCTTAATGGCGCCCATCTCGGATCCAGCTCAAGGATTTTAGTCGAAAGAAATCCCGGAATTGAGAGGAGATATTTTATTTGCTTTATGGCATCATCATATTTGCCAACCATAACATAGATCTGGGCTAAATCTTCTACCAGATATATCCCCTTAAATGCTTCCTTTTCTACTGGTAATAATTTCACTGCTTTTTTGCTGGTTATTATAGCTTTGTCATCAAGACCCAGTCCTGCATATGCAATCCCCAGCGAACTGTATAATCTCTGATCCTCAGGAAAATCAATTCTTCTCTTCTCAAGAAGTATACGGGCTGAATCCCAATTGGCATGCTCTAATTCAGGCTTATTCATCAAACCATAAATAGTTGCATAATAAAGGTATTTGGGTCTGAAGTAAAATTCAGTTTGAATTAAATCATATTTGAAAAGTGATATATCTTTCAAAGCATCTTCATATTTTCCTTCATAAATATCAATCAAAACATTTGTTTCGATGATAAGTGAATCTGATATAGAAGCTTTATTATTCCGTGCAGCGTTTCCCAATATTTCTCTTGTCTTCCTCATATCTCCTTTCCATCTGAGATACATTTGGGATAAACTATGATACGTAAAAACCCAATCCGGCTGAAGCATAATAGCCATATTATAGAATTCCTCTGCTTTAGAATAATCCCGAAGCAAATCAAATGTTTCCGCTGCATCTTCAGCATATTGAGATCTTCTGGGGTCAAGTTCGATGGCTTTCTCAAACTCCGACTTAGCCATTTCCCAGTTCCCGGCACGACGATGAACACAAGCTGACCAGTATATAGCATCCGGGTTCTTAGGCTGATCTTTCAATATCAGTTCAAATTGTTTCAGTGCTTCCGTATACTTCAAATAACCATAGTAGTAATAAATACCTAAAGCAAGGTGAGCGTCAGATAATCCTGGCTCAATTTCGAAGGCTTTTTCAATTGCCTCTTTACTTTTTCGTAATATATCCTCACTATGATCATAATAACCCCAGTATTGATCAAGCAAACATTTTGCAATTCCAGTATATGCTAAGGCAAACCCGGGATCAAGCCTGATTGCTTTTTCATATAATTCAATTGCATTACTATTGTCTCCCGAACCAACAGTTTTCCAATAATAGTAGTTCCCCTGAAGGTAATAATTATAAGCTTCAAGATTTTCAGATGGTCTTTTCTCAATCTTTTTTATCTCTTCAGGTGTGAGTTCTGCTTTTAATTCAGAGGCAATTACTTTAGCTATTTCACTCTGCAGAGAAAAGAGTTGATTCATTTCACTGATATAATCCTTTGACCACACTTGCTTATCTGCTTTTGCATCAGTCAGGGTAACCCGTATCTTTAAATTATTCCCTTCTCGTCCGACACTTCCCCAAACCAGATAATTTACACTAAGCTCCCTCCCGATAATTGATGTTGATTTTTTGGTATCCCTGTATTGATATGAAGATGTTCTTGGCCTGACCGTAAAACTTTTTACTTTTTGAAGATTATTTATAATATCTTCCATAAAGCCATCACTGAATGGTAATTGTACAGTATCATTACTTAGGTTCAGGAAAGGAAGAACAGCAATGGTCTTTTCAACCGAATCAGTTTTTTTAGATAGTTTAGGGACAAAGAAATACCCGAACGCAATAAGTACCAGAACTAATAAAGATCCTATAATGATTTTTTGTTTCTGACTTTTTTGCTTTTCAGTATTTGCTTTAACAGGCTCTTTTGGAACTTCTACACCTGGTTG
>PLMC01000046.1 GCA_003141495.1 Bacteroidales bacterium | reverse complement strand
TTTAAAGCAGTTTCATATCTCCTTGTTACCTCTTCCCAGTTAACAACGTTCCAGAATGCATCTATATAATCTGGTCTTTTATTCTGATATTTCAAATAGTAAGCATGTTCCCAGACATCCATTGTAAGCAGTGGTATTCCCTTTTTTTCAGCTATATCCATCAACGGATTATCCTGATTTGGTGTAGAACAAATAAACAGCTTGCCTTTATCATCGAGGCACAGCCATGCCCAGCCACTGCCAAACCTGGTTTTACCTGCATCTGAAAATTGTTTTTTAAACTCATCAATTGAGCTAAATGATTTATTAATAGCTTCAGATAATTTACCGGTTGGTAAACCTCCTCCATGAGATTTCATGCCTTCCCAATAAAATGTGTGGTTAAAATAACCACCACTATTGTTTCTGACTGTCACAGGATATTTGCTTATATTCCTGAAAATATCCTTAATTTCCATCGATTCCATATCGGTGCCTTTTATAGCAACCATGAAATTGTCGAAATATGCTTTATGATGTTTGCTGTAATGGATTTCTACAGTAAGCTTATCAATAGAAGGTTCAAGTGCGTCGTAAGAATATGGTAACGACTGGAATTCGAATTTGTTTATTGGATTCATTATATTCTGATAATTATTTTTAATAATAATAAATTACTTTATGGGACTTTCTGTCTGATTGACCAGATAATTCTCCATCCCCATTTGATCAATCTGAGCTCGTTGCATTTCTGCCCAATCGACATGGTCTTCTTCCATTTTAAGTATCTTGGTCAGCAGGTCAACAGAGCCCTGATCCTTAACCTCAAGGGCGAGTTTTATCCCTTCATTATAGGCATGAACGGTTTCCAGCTCATCGTCATTGTCGTTATTGATTATTTCTGAGACAGTTTTACCAATCTTTATTGGATTAAGCTTTGATACCGTTGGTGCACCTTCGAAAAAGATAATTCGCTCGATCAGCCACTCGGCATGGTGCATTTCATCCATTGCCTGCTTTCTGATAGCCATGTGAAGTTTACTATAACCCCAGTTTTCGCACATTTCAGAATGAACCATGTACTGGTTTATGACTGTGAGCTCATCTGCCAAAAGCGAATTTAAAACTGTAATTAAATCTTTATTTCCTTTCATAGGTAATCTTTTTTTAGTTAACTTAATTAATGATTTCTGATCCAACAAATTTGACAATATATAACACTGAATATGTTACAGAATTTTTGAAAAGACTTATATAATTCACACATTTAAAGGTATATTACCGCAACTTTAATCCCGGATTCTCCATTTGGAAGGGAGCATTTTATTATCATATTACTTCATTCAAATGCTTATAATTAGATGAAATAATTTTAAAAGCCTCATCCATTCTACCACCTAACATCATTCTCCCCATGTATAATGCCATACCTTTCATCTGGTCAAATTCCAGCTTGGGAGGCATGGCTAGGGCATTCGGATCAGTCTGGATCGTAACCAATACAGGTCCTTCCTTTAGAAAAGCCTTTTCTAATCCCGGTTTCACCTCACCAGGATCATAAATAGTAATTCCAGGCATTCCCATTGCTTCTGCTATTTTTGTGAAGTCAGGGTTCATCATTTCAGTTTCCAGGTCAGGAATCCCTGCTACTTCCATTTCCAGTTTCACCATTCCCAATGAACGGTTATTAAAAACAATAATCTTTATGGGTAGTTTATATTGAACAATGGTCATCATGTCGCCTATCATCATTGACAAGCCTCCATCGCCACAAAAAGCAATTACTTGTTTGCCTGGACACGCTAGTGCCGCGCCAATGGCCTGAGGCATTGCATTTGCCATAGAACCATGATTGAATGAACCCAGCATTTTCCGATCGCCTGTTCCCTCAATATAGCGTGCGGCCCATACACAACACATTCCGGTGTCTACTGTGAATATGGTATCTTTTGCTGCCAGCTCATTAATAATTGAGACGACAAATTCAGGATGAATAGCGTCTTGTTTTCCAGGATCTTTTACATAGATCAGTAAATTCTCTTTAACTTCTTTATAAAACTTCAATTGCAAATCCAGAAAAGTAGCATCTTCCTTCATTTCTACCAGAGGTAAGAGCGCCTGCAGGGAATCTTTTATATCACCACTAAGTCCAAGATCGAGCTTGGCTCTTCGCCCAAGGTTTTCAGGTTTAATGTCAATCTGTACAATTTTATTTTGAACGGGCATGAAGGGTGTATAAGGAAAATCAGTCCCTAATAATACAAGCAATTCACATTCATGCATGCTATGATAAGCTGATGGAATCCCCAGTAATCCAGTGAGTCCTACTTCATAAGGATTATTATACTGGATCGACATCTTTGCTTTATAAGAATAAGCTACCGGAGCTTTCAGCTTTTCGGCCAGTTGAATTATTTCTTTATGTGCCTCCGCTGCGCCCAGTCCGCAGTAAATAGTGACCTTTTTGTGCGAGTTTAACAAAACGGCTAGTTGCGACAGCTCGTCTTCCGATGGTCTGACAACAGGCCTGTTCCGGTAAATTAAAGAAGTAGTTTCAGCTGGTACTGCGGGAAGGTTGGCAATATCTCCCGGTAATCCAATGACAGCTACCCCTTTTTTATGTACGGCATTCTGAAGAGCGGCCTGCAACATGCGTGGCAATTGTGCAGGTGTATTAGCTATCTGGTTATAGCAACTGCAATCTTCAAAAAGTTTGATTGTGTTTGTTTCCTGAAAATAACTTGTTCCAAATTCTTTGGTAGGGATAGTAGACGCAATAGCCAATACTGAAGCTGACGAACGGTGTGCATCATACAACCCGTTTATCAGGTGTACATGTCCTGGTCCACTACTACCAGCACAACATGCAAGCCCATTAAGCTGGGCCTCTGCACCGGCAGCGAATGCAGCAGTCTCTTCGTGCCGTACATGGATCCATTTGATTTTGCCGTTACGGTGCACAGCTGCATTTATGTGATTGAGACTATCACCTGTTACTGCGTATATCCTTTGGATACCTGCTTCAACTAAAACTTCCACCAGCTGGTCTGACACATTTTTGCTCATATTGAGGTTTTTTATCAATTAATTTGGTAGTATTGATTCAATGTTGTTTGATTAATTCTACTTCAAAAATTATTAATCATGTTGTTGTTTTTAACCAACTTCTTATGTTTAAAATAGACTTTAGCTTCAGCAGTTGTTTTCAAAAGTATTGAGAGCCATTTGGATATTCCTTTTTTCTCGATCCAGGCAACAAACTATGCCCAGATGATACTTTAGGTTATGTTTAATTATGCGATTGTAAAGGTTCGCATGATCAATTGGAAATGTATTACAGAATTAATTAAATAAGTTATATTATTCACATATTTTGAGAAGGTTGTAATCTATTATTATAGTCATAGAACCACTGAAAAAGGAAAAAGCAGAAGGCCGAAATGAACCGGTCTTTTTAGTAATTTTCTTTTTAGTATGAAATTATAGATTTACGACTACATTATTTCTTTGTTTCAATCCCGAATTTAAAGCCGGTTTTAACCCGTTCTATTAATTCCGGTATGATATCGGTATATTCACCAACAATTCCAAAATCTGCATAATGGAAAATGTGTGCTTTGGGATTGTGGTCTATGGCAATAATTTTTTCAGATTCTTTCATTCCGGCTATATGTTGAATCGCGCCTGAGACACCAACGGCAATATATACTTTAGGACGAATAGTTTTGCCGGTTTGTCCGATTTGTCTCGCATACTCAACAATGCCTTCATCAACTACCGGTCTGCTACTAGCCCACTCAGCATTTATACCCTGGGTTTTTAAGGCTTCCGCAAGCGCTTTTATGAGACCCAGATTATCACCTGTTGCGCCTCTGCCTCCGGAAATTATTATGTCAGCGTCGAAAAGATTTTGTAATCCGCCTTCCCCTCTTACAGTTTTCAGGATTTCAACAACAAAATCCTTATCGTTTAAAATAGGGTTGAAAATTGAAACAAAACCTTGCCTTCCTTCAATACGTTTCGGAACTTCAAATGTACCCGCCCTGGCTGTAGAAATCTGAGGACAAACAAATCCAAGAATAGTGGCAAGTTTACTTTCGCCATAGGTAGGCCGCCGTGATTCCAGAATGGGTTTATAAATAACTTTTTCTTTTTTATCTACATACTCTCCAATTTCTAGTCCTGTACAATCTGCCGTTACTCCGCTATTGGTTTTCATGCCTATTCTCGGAGCTAATTCCCGTCCGGAAGTTGTTGCAGCAAAAAGAGCAATTTCCGGGTTTCTTTTCTTAATAACTTGTGCAAAAATTGATGAAAACGGAAGAACAAGATATTCCTCAAGCTTATCATTTTCAACAAGAATAACTTCATCTGAACCATGTTCGATCAGAGTCTGAGTAAGTGTATGAACATTTTTTCCTATAACTAATGTAAGAACTTTTGTGTTGTTACCTAACTGCGTTGCCAGGTTTCTGGCCGGAGTTAAAAGTTCGAGTGAAGGTCTAGAGATTTTGCCGTTAGTTACCTCAGCCCAGGTAATAATACCTTTGGCTCCGTTTCTGAAGTCTTTCTCAGGAAAATCTGAATGTCCAACTTCCTTCTTAGCTACCTTCTCCTTCTTTTCCAGAACATTCCCGCCTTTTTTTAAGTTGGCAATGAGGCTGTCGACCAATGCAACTTCATTATGACCGACCGACATAGTTATTGGAGGACGTTCGCTTACGATATTAACTACTTTCACAACAATAGTCGGGGAACCGTTTAATCCTATTTTCTCAGTTCCCAAACCAATATCTTCAATTCCAAAGGTTGTAATATTCAGAGAACGGGCCCTTATAGCACCGCTTAATGAAGGCTTGCGGGGAGGAATTCCGGTTGGAGTCAACGATATAACGCAGGGGATGGGTAATTTCAGCATCTGGTATCCCCCTTCAATAATCCTTTTTGCAATCACATTGCCGTTACCGTCAGCTTTTACACTCTCAACAAAAGTGGCTTGAGGAATTCCGATATTTTCGGCTACTTGTGATGGAACATGTGCCGTATCTCCATCGCTGGTTTGCCGTCCGGCTAAAATAATAAAAGGATCTTTGGAATCTTTAGTAAATCCTAAGTGTTTAAGCATGGTAGAAATTGCCAGGCCGGTAGCATAAGTATCGCTTCCGGCAAGTTTGCGGTCGGATAGGAGATAAGCTTCATCATAGCCCATCGAAATAGCTGTTCTAAGGGAAGTCTCAAATGATTTCGGACCCATTGAGCAGACGATCAATCTTGCATCGGGATGCTGTTTCCTTAGCTGCATCCCGGCTTCCAAACCAAACTGACAATCAATATTAATTATTGATTTTGCTTTTGTCCGGTCCATTAGTCCGTCTTCACCCATTCTCATCTCGCTTGGGAGCGGGACTTGTTTTATTAAACTTATTATCGTCAAAGCCATTAGAGCAGTATCTTTTAAATGTTACATATTTTGAAAGTCAGGACCATTGCCGCCGTTTGGCACTACCCATGTAATTCCTTCTCCGGGGGATTTTATATCGCAGGTTTTGCAATGCATACAATTTTCAGCATGAATTCTAAGTTCTTTCTTACCGTCTTTGTTTGTATGGAGCTCATATACTTCAGATGAACAATAAAATTGTTCAGGTGCACCATATTGTTCAATGTTAATGGCATTGAAATTTTCCATGTCGTTAATATGAAGATGCACAACTTGCTGCTCATCATGGTATACTCCTGAATAGTAAACATCGGTTGCTTTATCGAATGTCAATACTTTATCGAACTCCAATTTACCTTTAAACCGCTCTTTAAAAGGTTTCTTTTTAAATTCGCTCAGTTTTAGTGTAGTCTGGCTGTCGGCATGAGATCTAAGACGGCCAAAGAAACCTGCTCCCCCGGTTATCAGTTGAGTTCCAAAATGCATTCCGCCAATGATCAGGCCTTTTGCAAATCCCTGCCTGAAATTGCGAACAGCATACATTTCTTTATGTATAGCACTATTATTTAACAGGATCTCATATTGCCGAAGACTTTTTTCAGAGGTATCATTATTTGATAATGCGTCGGCTGCGGCTTGAGCGGCCAACATTCCGGATCTTATCGCTAAATGAATACCTTTTAAGGCAGGCATAGCAACTAAACCTGCACTGTCACCAATAATCAATGCATTATCAACATACAATTTTGGTATGGCATAATGTCCTCCTTCAGGAAGCGTTTTGGCCCCATATTCCACCAATTTGCCACCTTTTAAAATCTTAGAAACAAAAGGATTGGTTTTCCAGATCTGGAATGCATCGTGAACATCGAAAGACGGATCTTTATAATCGAGTCCAACAACAAGACCAACAGCTACTTTATTATCTTTTAAGCCGTAAATGAAGCCTCCTCCAAATTCATCAAAATTGAGAGGGTAGCCCATTGTGTGGTAAATCTGACCAGCCTCTAAGTTACCCTGAGGAACTGTCCATAATTCCTTGACACCTAATGAGTAAACCTGTTCATTCCTGTCCTTGTTGAGGTTAAACTTCTTAATAAGCATTTTAGTTAAACTGCCCCGGGTTCCTTCGGCAAAAATTGTGATTTTAGCTTCAATGCGGGTACCTGCCTGAAAGTTTTCCAAATTATTTCCCTGATGATCCAGACCCGTATCTTTGGTTTTGGCGCCGATCACTTTTCCATCTTTGTACAATATCTCGTCTACTGCAAAACCCGGATAGATTTCTACACCTTTTTCCTGCGCTTTTACAGCTAAATACTTACATATCTGACCCAAAGAGGCTACGTAGTTGCCTTTATTACTCATGTATGGCAGATGAAATGGAAGGGTAATTGCTCTTTTTTCAGTGAGCCATTTCATACTGTCTTTGGTTACTTTAGCATTGAATGGAATCTCTGAGAATTCAACATCGGGCAATAATTCTTTAAAAACAGATGGTTTTATCACAGCGCCTGATAATATATGACTACCGATAGAACTACCTTTTTCTATAAGTAATATTCTTTCGCTTTGGCCTCTTTGTTTAAAAATATCAGCAAGATGAATTGAAGTGGCTAAACCTGATGGACCGCCTCCGATTATTAACACATCCGTTGATATAGTATCAATATAATTCATTTAATGACCTCCTGTCTTAATTTTTAGATTTTATCGTTTTGGATATAACAGTATTGGTTATAATATGTTTAATCATACTAGTTTAAACCAGTCTGAGTAACCTGAATCGGATTGACCTGTGAATTTACAGTGGGTGAATTCATTTGTATGTCTGTCATAGCAGTAATCTTTTTTCCATTCTTCCGCTTTTTCAGCTGTCTGTCTTATTGAGTCGGTAATATATAATAATTCATCATTGGTCATAGTTGGATGAAGTGACAACCTTATCCATCCGGGTTTCATTGATAAGTCTCCGGCATCAATTCTGTCAGTGATCTCTTTTGACATTTTAACATCGACATTCAGAAGAAAATGACCGTAGGTGCCGGCACAGGAACATCCACCTCTAACCTGTATTCCAAAACGGTCGTTCAGAAGACTGGTAAAAAGGTTATGATGTATATTATCAATATAAAATGAAAAAACACCCAATCTTTCTCTGATAGCCGGAGCAAGAATATGTAAGTTCTTTATTTTCGATAATTCGCTGAAAGTTAATTCTTTAAGCTCATTTTCTCTCATGTGCATCTTTAAAGTACCCATGTTTTCCTTCAGCCTGATCGCGAGGGCAGCCTTAATTCCCTGAAGAAACCCGGGAGTTCCCCCGTCTTCTTTTACCTCAATATCTGTTATATAGCTGTAGCCACCCCACCTGTTTGTCCATTTTACAGTTCCGCCACCCGGATTATCAGGAATATCGTTTTTGTACAGTTCTTTGCTGAAAATCAGGACTCCTGCACTACCTGGACCCCCAAGGAACTTATGCGGGGAGAAAAAGATCGCATCAAGCTGACACATTTTATCGGCAGGGTGCATATCAATATCAACATAGGGAGCTGAAGCCGCAAAATCTACGAAGCAGTATCCATGATTCTCATGCATTATCTTTGCCAGTTCATAATATGGAGGGAAATAACCGGTTACATTGGAACATGAACTGAATGAGCCTATTAGTAAAGGACGGTCTTTATATTTGACTATTTCTTTCCGTAAAGCTTCAGGACTTACCATGAGATCAGAAGAAGGTTCCAGAACAACAACATCTGCCAGTGTTTCAAACCAGGAGGTGTGGTTAGAATGATGTTCAGTATGTGTTAAGAAAACAACCGGACGTTTATCATTAGGAATGTCTTTACAGTTTTTATAATTTCCATGGGAATAAGAACAGAATTTAATCGCCTGTTCAGGAACCTTTAAACCAAGAAGTCTCTGAAACTTTGCAATTGCCGAGGTCATTCCTGTTCCTGTGAAGATTAAAATATCATTATCATTGGCATTTACGTGGCGCTTAACTATTTTCTGTGCGAGATGATATGCGTCTGTCATTGCTTTCCCGGTAGAGGTTGATTCAGAGTGGGTGTTACCTACCATTGGGCCGATGTCGTCAGTAATCCTGTTTTCGATTGGCCGGTAAAGCCTTCCACTGGCAATCCAGTCTGCATATACAAGTTTCTTTTTTCCGAAAGGTGTTTCAATTTCTGAATCGATACCAATAATATTTCTTCTGTACCGGTCAAAATATTTTTCAAGTTCAGACATAAATACAAAATGGCTAATGAGTATTAAGACTCTTAAGTTTATGATGGCAATATTAATCATTTTCAAGAGTTCCCGCAATTGTGTAAATAAACAGACTGATGTCACTGTTATGATGGGGATCTTTTACATCCGATCAATGGATTGAAGTAAAAAACTTCAATGTTGCCTGAAAACTTTATCTTAATATCCGATTTAAGATCCGTCGTGGCTGACAGATTTTTTTCAATTTTTATTTTTTATTTCTAAAAATGTGTAACTTGATATATGAAAATTGATTAATAATTCGTCACTACAGATTCGGTTACTTAATTTATTAAAAACATTCAACTATGGAAAAACTCATTGCATGTTGCGGATTAAACTGTGCCTCCTGTGAGGCAAGAATTGCGACAGTTAAAAACGATGATGAACTCAGAAAGATAACTGCTGAAAAGTGGAAAACACTTTATAATGTACCTGATATGTCACATGATATGATAAACTGCACCGGATGCAGGGAGGAAGGGGTTAAGCTGGGGCATTGGAGCATGTGCCAGATAAGAGTTTGTGCAGCCTCAAAAGGATTTAAAACTTGTGGAGAATGTAAAGACCTTGAACAGTGCAGCATAATTTCTGGAGTTCTTAAGTACTCACCAGAGGCTCTTTTAAATCTGAGGAGCCAGAATTAATTATGCAACGGGTAAATTCAATAAATTATTTTTCACCGTCTCAAAAAGATTTTCATGATAAACTACAGGGTTCAAAATCTTGAAAATCTTGTAGAAGAACTGAGAAAGGAGGGAGTTATAATTGTTGATACTATTGAGACTTTCGAATATGGTAAATTTGTACATATACTTGATCCTGAAGGAAATAAAATTGAATCCCCGCGAGCGCATTCTCCGTTGCTTGCTGCGGAGTCAGCGAGCATTAAGAATTTACCTTAGGGGATCGAAGATTCTTCGTAGCTTGCTGCGAAGAGCTTCAATTAAAANNTGCTGCGAAGAGCTTCAATTATGGGAAACGGATGATATTGAATTTGAGAAGCTTGTTAAAGGAAAAGATAGTCAACACCTAATGTAATAAAACATGGAAGAAAAAGAAAAGCCTGTGCTCTCTGACAAATCAGTGATACCAACTGATGATTATATTTTTTCGATTATTGGGGAAAGAAAAGTACACTGGTTAACGATAATGAAATATTTAGCTGAAAACTATCCCGATGCCGCAGGAAGCTGGAATTATTATAATGACGGCAAACAATGGTTGTTCAAACTTGTGCGTAAAAAGAAAACCGTTTTTTGGTCAAGTATATTATCTGATACGTTCCGGATTACTTTCTATCTCGGCAATAAAGCTGAAACCATAATTGAAAGCAGCGATCTACCTCAGAGTATAAAGGAAGAATTCAAAGCGGCAAAAAGATATGGTTCAATCAGGCCTGTCACAATTAAAATTATGGACAAAACAGATGTGGATAATATACTGAAAATGATTGATATAAAGACTAAACTTTAATAGAAATAGTAAAGAAAAACATGGAAAATATTTTTTATCAGTTTACTGCAAAGTCCCTTCAGGGCAAAGAGATTGGCATGGATACTTATAAGGGGAAAGTGGTGCTAGTGGTAAATACGGCAAGCAAATGCGGGTTTACACCTCAGTACGAGGGACTGGAGATCCTTTATAAGAAATATATGGATCAGGGATTGGTCATTCTTGGTTTTCCATGTAACCAATTCGGAAATCAGGAACCAGGTACTGAAAAGGAGATTTCCGAAGGGTGTGTGATAAATTACGGAGTTTCGTTCCCTATGTTCTCAAAAATTGAGGTAAATGGCACAAATGCCCATCAGATATATAAATTTTTGAAAGACAAGTTACCGGGTTTTTTAGGAAAAAGAATAAAATGGAACTTCACTAAATTTCTTATTGACCGCACCGGTGTCCCTGTGAAAAGATTCTCTTCATCAACAGTTCCTGAAAAACTGACTGATGACATTGAGAATCTTTTAAAGAGCTGATTTCATTTTACCTTTCGCCTTTTGCCTTTCGCCTTTCGCTTTTCGCTTTTCTATACGTATAAATACCCCTTATAAATAGGCTTTAAGCTTCTTTTCCCCTCTATATATACAAGTTATCTTTGTGTTAAAATATTAACAATTCTCACTTTAATCAGGCTGATGGGAAAACTGTATGATCTGCTACTTGAAGATGTAAGGTTTGAGGAAGGCCTGAATGCGTGCATGAACTGCGGAGTCTGTACTGCTATATGCCCGGCTGCAGAGTTTTANNTCGGAAACAATCTGGTATTGTGGCGAATGTATGTCATGCAAAACAAGGTGTCCCCGAGGCAATGCTCCGGGATTGATAATTATGGCATTGCGGTCACTTTCACAGGATCTTGGATATTTTACAGAATCCGAAAAAGGAAGACAGCAACTGGCTTTGAAAAGGACGGTAGGCCATTGGATGATTACATACGGTTATTGTCTTTACCTCGAAGGAGTGGGTACCTCGATGCATCCCGAACAGGGGCCTGTCTGGGATTGGATTCAGGATAACTGGAGAGATGTGTTTAAAAAAATGGGAGCAAACTACCAGGGTGATGGACCAGGGATACTGAGGAGAATTCCTGAAGAGGCGATGGATGAGATCAGAGAGATTTTTAAGGTAACCGGCGGGATGAAAAGGTTTGAGAATATTGAGAAGTTTTCAAAGAAAAAGGCAAAAGAGCTAAATATGAAATTGGATGACGGTATTGAAAATGAATACTTTCAACATATTTATAAAACTAATAATGGTTCGCACACAAGATAATATACCAATAAAATGATACTTGCAGGGAAAAAAGCTGTTTGGAAAGATTATCAGAAAGAAATTGCTGAGGATAAATATTATTATGTGAGAAGCTGCGTAAGACAGAATTTTTTCCCAGGATCAGAAACAGCCTTTCTTAAAATAATGCGTGAGGAGCTTGACAAAGATGTATATGAGAATCCATGTCATACATCCTGCACAGGTATATGTTATCATAGCGATATAGTACCTGTTGAAACAACGATGACGGTTGTTGCGCGTCAGTTTGCTCTTATGACTGAAGCCGGATATGAAAACCTTATGCCATCATGCATTACCTCTTTCGGATTATACACCGAGATTCTGGATACCTGGCATCATTTCCCGGAAATTGAAGAAAAAGTCAGACGGCAACTGAAAAAGGCAACCGGAAGGGAATTCAAAAAACCAAAAAATCTTGCACATGCAAGCGATGTGATCTTTAAATTCAGAAAAGAGATTGGTGCAAAAGCAAAATATAAACTTATAAATAAAGAAACGGGAAAACCTCTGAAAGTCGTCGATCATATCGGATGTCATTACGCCAAGATGTTCCCCTCCAAAGGAGTCGGTGGTGCTGAATATCCCTATGTTCTTACCGGTATGATTGAAGAATGGGGCGGGCAGATAATAGATTACCCTGAAAGAAGGCACTGTTGCGGCTTTGGCTTCAGGCAATATCTTGTACAGGCAAACAGGGGTTTCTCTGTCGCCTGTTCAAAAGAAAAATTTGAATCAATGAGGCCGTTTAAACCCGATATGATAATTACAAACTGCCCCGGTTGTCCTATGTTCCTCGACAGATGGCAGTATGTTATTAATGAGATGGAGGGCAAACGATATGGTCAGAATGGAGAAGGAATTCCTGTTTTTACTTATGAAGAGGTCGCAGGTCTTGTTCTGGGTTATGATCCATGGGAGTTAGGTCTCCAAATGCATCAGACAGACTGTGAACCTGTTCTTAACAAAATTGGAATTGATTATTCCCCTGAAGATAAATATAATCTTGATATAAGTCCTTCATATTCAAAGAAACACAACTTAATAAATGTCTGATTATAAATGGGTAAACATGTTGTAGTAATTGGCGGAGGTGTGGCAGGACTTGAAGTTGCCGGTCAGTTGTCAAAAGTTGGAATTCAGGTGAGCCTTATAGAAAAGGATTCCAAAACCGGCGGGAACCTGAATAAATGGTATAAACTCTTCCCCGACAGGAGGAAGAGCTCCGAGGTAAAGGAATACCTTAATGGAATCACGGCAAATGATGGAATTAACCTGATGACCAATACATCTATTGAAATGTTTAACAGGCACAGGGATCATTTTTCGATTATTACGAGTGGAGGACGAGAACTGATTGCAGATGCAATTATAGTGGCAACAGGATTTGATCTCTTCAAAAGTGCAAGAAAAGAGGAATATGGTTATGGCATTTATGATAATGTTATTACTTCAGCTGATCTGGAAGAAATGTTCAGTAGAGGAGAAATTTCTTTAATTAATAATACCATACCGGAAAAAATTGGAATAATACATTGTGTGGGATCACGCGATGAAAAAGTTGGTAATTTTTATTGCTCTAAATTGTGTTGTGTGACTGCAGTTAAGCAGGCAATTGAGATAAGGGAATTTCTTCCGGAATCGAAAGTTTTCTGTTTCTATATGGATATGAGGATGGGTGGAGTATTCTACGAGGAGCTTTATCGTGAAGCCCAGGAACAATGGGGAGTAAGTTTCATCCGGGGTAAAGTATCAGAAGTAAGCGAAACGATTGACAACCAATTGTTAATTAAGGTAGAAGACACACTTGCAGGCAGACCGCTTAAG
The DNA here is from genome assembly GCA_003141495.1 of Bacteroidales bacterium. Lineage (GTDB taxonomy): Bacteria > Bacteroidota > Bacteroidia > Bacteroidales > VadinHA17 > LD21. The sequence continues at coordinate 19,618 of PLMC01000046.1, read as the reverse complement.
ATGAAATTCGATTTGCTTGTGTTGATGGCAGGTATGGAAATGTCAGAAGGCGGGAGAAAAATAGCAGGTATTGGTGGCCTCAGAACGGGTGAAAACAGATTTTTCGCAGCCAATGATAATCATTTTGGCAGCAACATAAGTAATATAGAAGGAGTATTCTACGCCGGAACATGCACGGCACCTATGAATATTACCGAAACAATTTCACATGCGCGTGCTGCTGTGATAGAAGTAATTGATTATCTTAAAGATAGTAATTGATAATATGGATAAATTCGGTTTTACAATATCAGAAGGACGACAGATAGATTATGAATCCAATGACAGGAGGATAGCCGAGTATATTTTTGACAGAGAGCCAAGTTTCAGACTTTGTATCGAGTGTGGTGGATGTTCTGCAACATGTACCACCGGAAATTTTACAGATTTTAGTCTGAGGGAACTTAATATACTTATTAAACGTGGTGAAAATGAACAGGTTCGAGAGAAACTGAAAAAGTGCATGCTATGCGGTAAATGTAATCTGGTTTGTCCTCGCGGAGTTAATACAAGAAATATCGTGGTTCTGGCAAAAAAAGCATTTCAAAAATCAGATGAATATGCAATTTGATCCTTTCGTCATACCGTTTAATATTGGATTATACTTCATACTCATTTATGTTGTAACAAGAAGTGTAATATGGTTCCATGACTTGTCAAAGCCTGATAAACTAAGGCTGCAGCGAGGCTTCTTCGGTCTTGCTTTTGGTCTCAGCCTGAAAGAGATTTTCATGGAGAGTCTGATACACAGGAAAATACTCAAAACCAATCTTCGCCTGGGCTATATGCATATGAGTCTGGCCTTCGGATGGTTCCTACTTATTTTATTCGGCACAATTGAAGCAGATATCTTTGGAGCGAAACATCTTAATGCTCCCTATAAAGCAATCTTCTTCAGATTCTTCAATCCCGATCATGGCAGAATGGGGTTTGAGGCAGCTTATGGATTTTTAATGGACCTGATACTTGCATTTATTTTATCTGGATTAGTACTCGCTGTTACAAAGAGGTTTTATTCTAAAGTTGTAGGGATGAAAAAGACTACCCGTCTGAAAATCACTGATAAAATTGCACTTACTTCATTATGGCTTATCTTTCCCAGCCGCCTGCTGGCCGAAAGTTTTACATCCGGTGCTTATGGTACAGGCAGTTTCCTTACCGGATCACTAGGATCCTGGTTGGCAACATTTCTTCCGGCCCAACAGATGGCATATCCTTTCTGGTGGCTTTATTCAATCTCTTTAGGAACTTTTTTTATTCTTCTCCCGATTACCAGATATATGCACATTCCCACTGAACTGTTCCTGATCTTTATGAGAAATTCGGGGATAAAAACAGGTGATCAGGCAGGTACCTATTCTGAAGTTCAAACTTATTCCTGCTCTTCGTGTGGAATATGCATTGATGCATGTCAACTTAATTTTTCGGCAGGGATCACTAATATTCAGTCAGCTTATCTTATGAAAGCTATTCGTAACAATGATGACGTATCCGGAATTGCTGATAATTGCCTGATGTGTGGAAGGTGTGATCAGAATTGTCCAGTGGGAATTGAACTTTCACCCCTGAGGATGATCCAGAGAAGGGGAGGTGAAGCTGTATATGATATCAGAAACATATATAAAGGTTATTTCAGGAGCCGGCAGACTATAGTTTCAGAAAAAGCAATTGGCTCTTTAAATTATAATTTTCTCCCTGAACCCGATCAGAAAAAAGCTGATATATTGTATTTTGCCGGTTGTATGACCCACCTTACTCCAACCATTAAAAATTCCATGATAAAAATTCTTGATGCCTCAGGTGTGAAGTATAATTTTATGGATGAACAGGGAGGTGTCTGTTGTGGCCGTCCGTTAATGCTTGCAGGACTGGACAAGGAAGCCAGGGAACTTATTAATTTTAATTCGCAGATGATCTGGAAATCAGGCGCACACACGTTTGTCACGTCGTGTCCTATATGTTATAAAGTGTTTAAGGAGAGCTATTATCTCGATGTGGAAGTGCTTCATCATACACAATTTATAAAGAGACTGATTGATGAAGGATCAGTGAAAATGAATTTCTTACACAAGAAAGTTGTCTATCATTCTCCTTGTGAGCTTGGAAGGGGATCAGGTATATTTGATGAACCAAAAGATGTTCTGAATCATGTTTCCCGACTTGAGAAATGCAATTTCGAAGATGAAAACTCACTTTGCTGCGGAGGAAGTCTGGCAAATATGAAAATAAGTTCACAGAATAAAAAGAAAATAGCTTTTGATGCAGTCAATGAGTTGACTAAAAATACCCCTGATATTCTTGCAACCGCTTGTCCTCTCTGTAAAAAAACTTTCTCTGCTGTCACGGAAACAAGAGTTGCAGATATTTCTGAGATTGTAGCTGAAGCTTTAATAATAAAACCCTTAAAAAAAATTAGCGGCAGCAATATCACTTCAATAAAAGAGCTCGCAAATATTTGATAATCAATTAACATTTTTTTTGAACTTAACCTGAGGTAGTCGGAAAACTATTAATTTTTTGATTTTTGCCTTTGTGATACTTTGTGTTTTACTATGTGTCCCTTTGTGATTTAATGAATTATCCTTTACCACAGAGGTACACTAAGGATTTCATGAAGGTTCACAAAGGGCTTTTTAGACAGGTTTGGAGGATAAGTTAAAAAACAAAGTGTATTTGATTTCTTTTTATTTCAAACAATTCATATACTGAAATTGTTTTTGACACGTTATATGCATGAGTATTACAAATAAAATTGTTGAAAAATGTGCAGGAAATTGTTTGGGTTGTTGGTTATGACCGGGATATTCTTATTTTATTCATGCAAGAATACATCGGAACAGAAAGAGACAAAAACTAAAATTGTTCATAATAAAATTTTACAGCAGTCGGACGGGACTATTTCGCTAAAAGTTGATAAAGCTGAATGTTATCAGGACATAGTAAATCCTTCAAGCAATACTGCAGAATGGAATGTGATTGTTTCAAAATCAGGACGATTTAATGTCTGGTTATCGAGTGCTACTTTGGATACAACCAATCTGAAATATAATAATTCAGTTATGTTGAGTATCCTTGATAACAGGATTGAGGCTCGTCCGGCTTGTGACAAAATTATACATAACTCAAGTGATGTCACCTATCCATATTTCAGAGCTGATTCCTTTTTAGGCTCGCTTTATATACAAGATACAGGAATGTATAATATTCAGATAATCAGCGAGAAAATTGTTCCTAAGGGCATAAAAAAGGCAGAGTTGTCAGGTTCGGATAATTCAAAGCTCTTATCTGTATTTCTTACACCAATTACCCGTTAATTTTAATCCATTCCCTTGCGTTGACAAAAGCTTTTATCCATGGTGTGACATCATCATTTTTCCTGTCATCAGGATAAAATCCACATTGCCATGGGAAATATGCTCTTTCAATGTGTGGCATCATTACGAGGTGACGACCATCCTCTGAGCATAGTCCGGCTACGTCATAATCTGACCCGTTCGGATTTGCCGGATAAGTATGCCTGCTGAATTTTAATGGTATCTTATATTTATTTTCAGGATATGGCAGATTGAATTGTCCCTCTCCATGAGCTACCCATATCCCAAGCTCCATGTTTGTCATGTTTCCAAGCATGATAGAGTTATTTTCTAAAATTTTAACACCCAGAAAACCTGATTCAAATTTGTGTGACTTATTAAGGAGCAACTTTGGTTTTTCTTTATGTTGCGGATACAGCAGACCCAGTTCGACCATGAGCTGACATCCGTTACATACGCCAAGAGACAGAGTATCAGTTCTTTTATAGAAATTATCGAGAGCAATACCTGCTTTTTCATTGTATCTGAATGCACCGGCCCAACCTTTGGCAGATCCTAAAACATCGGAATTTGAAAAGCCTCCGACAAAAACTATCATACTGATTTCCTCAAGGGTTTCTCTCCCGGTTATAAGGTCAGTCATATGTACATCCTTGACATCGAAACCTGCCAGATACAAGGCATAAGCCATCTCCCTGTCACCGTTTACACCTTTTTCCCTGATTATAGCAGCCTTGATGCCTGATTTTTTCCTTCTCCCGGGAGCTAATCCAAGAGATTTAAATGTTCCGGCAAAGTTGCTTGTTTTTATATTTAATTCATGACTTTTATAATTCCTGTACCGTTCAAGTGCGAGTTCCGGTCCGCATTGACGCCTGTCTAGAAGATATGATGTCCGGAACCATTTATCACGAAGTTTATCAATATCGAATGTTATTAAGTTATCATCGTATGTTACAAAAAGTGTTCTTTCATTAACAGGGTGCCCGATAGAGAAATATGAAATACCGTTTTCAAGCAGTAATTCAGCAATTTCATCTTCATCTTTTACCTGAATAATGATTCCGGGGTTTTGACTGAAGAGTATCTTAACAATATCACTTTCATTAATAGGTGTAAGGTTAACTGATATTCCCCCGCAAGTATTTGAAAAGCACATTTCCAGAAGCGTTGTTAACATTCCACCGGCTGATATATCATGGCCCGAAAGAATCTTCCCTTTAATTATTAGATCCTGAATGGTATCAAATACTTCTTTAAAATATGCCGGGTCAGTAACAGTAGGAACATCATCGCCAAGTCTGTTTAGAATCTGGGCAAAGCTGCTGCCTCCCGGTTTAAAGATGTCGCGGCTCATATCAATATACAGAAGACTTGTATAAGGATCATTTACAATTACAGGTTCGACAATTTTTCTGATGTTATCAACTTCTCCTGCTGCTGAGATAATAACTGTACCCGGAGAATATACAACCTGATCATTATATTTCTGGGTCATTGAAAGACTGTCCTTACCTGTCGGAATATTTATGCCCAGGGCAATCGCAAAATCGCTTGCTGCTTTTACAGCTTCATATAGCCTTGAGTCTTCACCCTCATTCTTGCATGGCCACATCCAGTTAGCTGAAAGCGAAACACTTCTTAATTTGTCGGTAAGTGGTGCCCATATGATATTAGTAAGAGCCTCTGCTATAGACAGGATGGAACCAGTGGAAGGATCAATAAGTCCTGCTGCCGGAGCATGTCCGATTGATGTAGCCATTCCTTTTTTACCCCTGTAATCGAGCGTAATTGCTCCAAGATTGTTTAAAGGTAACTGAAGAGTACCGGCACATTGTTGTTTTGCGAGTCTTCCTGTTACCGACCTGTCTACTTTGTTAGTAAGCCAGTCTTTACAGGCAACCTCTTCAAGTTGTAGTACCTGTTCAATATATTCTTCAATTTTTTGAACAGAGTATTCCGGTTTTTTGTAGCTGTTTTCAACAATTACATCATTCATTATTGTTTTCGGAGGATCACCGAAAAGTGATTCAAGCGCTAAATCAATAGGCTTTTCATTAGTGAGCGGATTCTCAAAAGTAAACATCATATCACCTGTTACTTCTCCGATGATATAAATTGGCGCTCTTTCCCTTTCGGCTATATTTTTTAAATTGTCAATATCAATCTCCTTTATTATCAGACCCATACGTTCCTGGGACTCATTGCCGATTATTTCGCGGGCTGACAGAGTAGGATCACCTAATGGTAATTTACTGATATCAATTTTACCTCCCGTTGCTTCAACAAGTTCCGACAGACAGTTAAGGTGACCGCCTGCTCCATGATCATGAATTGATATTATTGGATTATTCACAGATTCACTCAGGGCCCTGATTGCATTATAAACTCTTTTCTGCATCTCGGGATTGGCCCGCTGAACGGCATTCAGTTCAATGGAACTATCGAATTTACCTGTATCTACNNATCCTTCTTCTTACCAATTCCAATTCCCCCGGCAAGCATAATAACTTTATCATAACCAAACATTTTCAAATTCTCAAAATGTTCGAAGGTAAATACCGAACCACAAATAAGAGGTTGCCCAAATTTATTCCCAAAGTCACTTGCCCCATTTGATGCCTTAATTAAAATATCTTCAGGTGTCTGATAAAGCCATGGTCTTTTCTTTGTAGCTTTTTCCCATGAACGGTCCCCGTCAGGCCGGGGATAAGAAGTCATGTATACAGCTGTACCGGCAATTGGGAAAGCCCCTTTACCTCCTGCAATCCTGTCCCTGATTTCACCACCTGTTCCAGTTGACGCACCATTGAATGGTTCAACTGTGGTTGGAAAATTATGTGTTTCAGCTTTTATTGAAAGAACAGATTCATAGTCTGTTACGTTAAAGTAATCAGGTCCATCCTGTGTTCCGGGAGCAAATTGCTCAACAACCGGACCCTGAACAAATGCACAATTATCTTTATAGGCTGAAATTACGCCATTTGGATTGATTTTGGTTGTAGACTTGATCATCTGAAAAAGAGTCTGATCTTTTTCAATGCCGGAAATAACAAAAGTTCCGTTGAAAATTTTATGGCGGCAGTGTTCAGAATTAACCTGTGAAAAGCCAAATACTTCACTATCTGTTAGTTTTCGGCCTAATGAATAACTCAGTTTATCAAGATATGCGACTTCATCAGTATTCAGAGCGAGTCCCTCAGTGAGATTATATTGTTTTATATCGTCAATATAAAAAACAGGATCCGGAAGTTTGTCAATAGTGAAGAGGTTCTGATCTAAACCTTTGTAGAGTGACTGAAGCATCGGATCAAAGTTTGGTTTTTCAGGGGTTGTTTCATGAAATTCCTCAATCCTCTTTATTCCAGCTATTCCCATATTCTGAGTAATCTCAACCGCATTGGTACTCCAGGGAGTTACCATCTCTTTACGTGGACCTACAAAGAAACCATTAACAAGTTCCTTAACAATAAGGTTTGCTTCACCAAATAGCCAGGAAAGTTTTTCGATGTCTTTTTCAGGAAGTTTTTCTGAGGTGCCGACTGCAATTAAGTTATTAGAGATACCTTGAAAAAAGAGAATCATATTATTGCTGTTAATATGTTGATAAATAATGAATTAAGCTTTTATAGCATAGCTCTACAAGTCTTGTAAAGATAGCATTAATTCTGATCAGATACTGGAGACAGGCATGGTTTTGTACTCCGTTTTGATTTACTTGTTCCGGAACTTATGAAAAAATATCGACCAATTAAAAAGAGCTTAAATTTTTAACAATTTTTAATACATCAATATGTCAAATATCAGAATTATAATTCATTATAAACAATATTTATAGGCGGCTCAAATGGCCAATTGAGATCAAACCATTTAGCTAATATTTTAGTCAAAATTATCCCTGTTAGTTGTAACATTTTTGCGATGCTGTCGTACTACAAATAAAAAAACAATAAAATGAAAAAGATTAATTTATACATTTTGATAGGTTTAATGGCAATATTGATTTGCATTTCTTCCTGTAGTAAAAAAGATAACAGTGACTTAGATGAACCGGTAGTTACAACACCTGTCCAGGTTGAAGCTGAAATCTCACGCTCAGTACTTTACGATGGAACAACAAATATTGAATATTATTTTACTGTCTGGGATAATAATGTCCTTGTAAATAATGCGACGATAACGGTGAATGGTATTAATGTCCCACGAGTTATTGGATTCATTGACGGATATTATGATCTGAGGGAATATGATAATCCGGCTGCAAGTTATGTGCCGGGACAAACATATACTGCTTCAGTTCAATACAATGGGAAGACTTATACTGAAAGTATGAAAGCACCTGGCGGATTTGCTTTAAATAGTGATTATACAAAAATTCAATGGGATCAAAATGGCACATATGCCACACTCGATATATATTATTTATATGGCTCTACAACATATACTGTTCCTTCAACCAGACCAAGTCTTCTGACCAGTCCTCAGACAATACCTTCTAAAGCATATCCCACTTCGGGATCAACATATACAATTCATGGATGGGTTCAAAATAGCAAGAAAAAGTCGTTTGGTTCTCTGAGTGGGGATGACAGCTATATGACAGTAACGGATTTCAAAGAGTGGAGGGTAACAAAATAGCTCTTTCGATGAACCGTTGTGTTTTCAGCCTGATTATTTCAATCCGCTTCGTTTAAGCAGGGCATCTATTGTAGGTTCCTTGCCTCTAAACTTTACATAAAGATCATGAGGGTACTCAGTACCTCCTTTTTCAAGTATGTTTTTTCTGAATGATGCTGCAGTTTCCTTATTGAATATTCCGGATTCAGTGAAATAACTGAAAGCATCTGCATCCAGTACTTCTGCCCATTTGTATCCATAATATCCTGCTGCATATCCACCTCCGAAAATATGTCCGAAAGAAGCACTCATATTTGAACCCTCAATTGGAGGAAACATTTCTGTTTTAGCCATAGCCAGCGATTCAAAATCCGAAATATTTGTTTCGACCGGCTTCGTTATCGTATGCCATGCCATGTCGAGAAAGCAAAAGCTTAATTGCCTGTAACATGAATAACCTTCATTAAATGTTGAAGCTTCTTTTATTTTGCTAATTATCTCAAGAGGGATTTTCTCTGCCGTAAGATAATGTTCAGCCCAGGTATCAAGCCACTCTTTTTCGAAAGCAAAATTTTCCATGAACTGGGAGGGCAACTCAACAAAATCGCGTGCGACATTTGTTCCTGACAAGCTCTCGTAGGTGCATTTAGTCAGCATACCATGCAATGAGTGTCCAAACTCGTGAAGAAAGGTGGTCAGCTCATTAAACGACAAAAGTGAAGGTCGTGTCTCAGACGGTCTTGTAAAGTTTGCAACTATTGAGATCAGAGGTCGTACATCATTTCCGTTTTCATTCTTCTGGTCCCTGTAGCTGGTCATCCAGGCTCCTCCATTCTTCCCGGGACGAGAATGGTAATCCAGATAAAGAATTGAAAGAAATGTGTTGTCGCGATCGTATACTTCGAAGGTCTTTACTTCGGGATGGTAAACAGGAATCACTTTATTATTAACAAACCTTAAGCCATAGAGCGCAGAAGCAAGATTCAAAATGGCAGATTCAACTTTTTCAAGGTTGAAATATGGTTTAAGTATTTCATCATCAATATTAAATAACTTCTTCTTCAGCTTTTCGGAATAATAAGCCCAATCGTATCTTTCTATTTTACCTGTATTTCCATGGTTTTCAGCAAATTTCCTGATATTTTCAAAGTCGCGGAAAGCTGCCTGCTTTGAAGCCTGATATAGCTCTTCCAGAAATATTTCAACTTTTTCAGGAGTATCAGCCATACGATCGCCTAATATCATTTCAGCAAAGGTGCTGAAACCCAACATTCCGGCTATTTCAAGACGCATGTTTACTATTTTCAGGACATTTTGACTGTTATCAAAATCATTAGCTCTGAAGGCTCGGGTAGAATAAGCCTTTAGCATCTTCTCACGAAGATTTCTTCTTTCAGAGTACTGCATAAATGGAATATAGCTCGGAAAATGGAGAGTGAAAATCCATCCCCGCTTTTTTCTCTTTTCAGCTTCCATTGAAGCCATTTCAATCAGACTTTCAGGGAGTCCTGCAAGATCATCACTTTCGGTAATATGCAGCTCAAAAGAGTTTGTCTCTTCAAGGACATTCTCTTCAAATTTGAGTGATAGCATTGCCAGTTCTTCAGATATCGACCTGAACCGTTTTCTCTCTTCTTCCTTTAAGGCAGCACCTCCCAGAATGAAATTTCTGAATTTTCTCTCAGTCAGGATATTCTGTTCGGTGTTCAGTCCGGAAGTATTAATTGTTTCGTGTACAGTTTTTATCCTTTCGAACAGTCTTTTGTTGAGCGTAATATCGTTCGAAAATCGCGTGAGAAGAGGTGATACTTCCTGCGCGACTTTCTGAAGAGTTTTATTTGTTTCAGCACTATTGAGGTTGAACAGGAGGGATGTGATTCTGCCCAGAGTTTCCCCTGCTCTGTCGAGTGAAGCGATGGTGTTCTCAAAATCAGGCGGCAAATTATTTTCTGAAATTATTTTTATTTCTTCTCCGGCAGATTTAATTGCCTCTTCTACTGCTGGTTTGAAATGAGTTGTCTTAATAAGATGAAATGGAGGAGTCATGAAAGGTGTTGTCCATTTCTGAAGTAGAGGGTTGGTCATATTAAAAAATAGTTTAAAGTGCTTAAAGTGTCTAAAGTGTCTAAAGTGTCTAAAGTGTCTAAAGTGCGCATCTTACACCTGCTGCTCCTGATTGAATGAAACCAATGATTGACTTTCAAAGTTGGCGGCTGTGAGAAAAAAGGCAAATAAATATCTAATTTTCATTTTGTTAAAATCGATATAAAAAAAAGAGACCGAATTTTAATTTCAGTCTCTTTATCTTTTTCAGAATGGCAAATCGCTAAGTTCGTCATTTTCAGGCGGAATGTCCTCCAGTGTAGTATGGGAGGGAACATTCTGGTCTTTAACTGCAGAAGAGGTTTTTTCTATCTTCCATGCATCAAGGTTTGTAAAGTAGTTAATTTTACCATCGCGTTCCCACTTATTACCTTTCAGATTGAACGATATCTTCACGTCTTCATTAAGAAATGATTCGTTGATAAGGTCGCACTTGTCCTGTACCAACTGGAATTTGACATAGTCAATAAAAACTGCAGCCCCACCGGTCTCTTTTTTCTCAATGACAAATTCTCTTTTCTTAAATTTATCGCTAACCTGATTAACAGGAGAGATATCTATTATTTTTCCTGTGATTTCAAATGCCATTTCAGTTTATTCTTCGTGAATAATTATTTTTTCAATTTTGTCGCCCTGACGTATTTTATCAATAACATCCAGCCCTTCATACACTTTTCCAAAGCAGGTATGTTGTCTGTCAAGGTGTTTAGTATTGGTACGGCTATGGCATATAAAAAACTGTGATCCACCTGTGTTTCTACCCGCATGTGCCATAGAAAGAACTCCTCTGTCGTGATATTGATTTTCACCGGTCAATTCGCACTTAATTTTATATCCCGGCCCGCCTGTTCCGACTCTTGGATCACTCATATCCCGTGAAAGAGGGCAACCTCCCTGTATAACAAAGTCAGGAATAACCCTATGAAAAGCAAGTCCGTCGTAGAATCCTTTTTTTGCAAGAGTAATGAAGTTGTCGACAGTCCCGGGTGCGTCAGCTTCATAAAAGCTGACCTTCATCGTACCTTTAGGAGTTTGTATATCTGCCGTGGTCATGTTACTTTACAATTTCCAGAAGTTCAACTTCAAAAATAAGTGTTGAAAATGGTTTAATAACTTCACCTGCTCCACTTGCTCCATAGGCGATTGCTGCAGGCAGATAGAGTTTGAATTTTGAACCAACCGGCATAAGTTGCAAAGCCTCAGTCCATCCGGGGATAACATTAGATACCGGAAAAGTTGCAGGCTGGTTTCTTTTAATTGATGAGTCAAATTCGGTGCCGTCGATAAGAGTTCCGACATATTGAACTTTTACTTTATCCGAAGCTGTTGGTTTAGTACCTGTACCCATTTTAATTACCTCATACTGCAAACCACTGGCAGTAGTAGTTACACCGGCTTTTTCCTTATTTTTAGCCAGAAATACCTCATTCTGATCGATATAATCCTTATATTTTACTTTATCAACTTCTCCTTTTTTTAATGCTTTTGCAGCATCACGTTTATTGATAAACATCATTATATACGTACGAGCGATGTTATCTGACATCTGTGATTTTCCATTCTTCCCATCCATCATTGCTTTCGCAACAATCATAGGATCGAGAACAAGACTGTCTGTCTTAAGAGCGTTATAATTTACAATACCGAAAGCATAGGACAATGAATCTTCTTTACTTTTAAGGTTTGTACTTTTAAGAGAACTCTTTCCGCAAGAGCCGAGCATTAATGCTATTACACCGGTCAATACAATTAATCCTTTGATTTTCATACGATACTTTTTTTAATTTAAAATTTCCGCTAAGATAATACTTTAGGGGAAGCAAAAAAGCTATGGAAAAATAAATTTTAAATTTTCATTGCTCTGATCATTTGTCTTTTCCCCGGAGGACCTGGAAGCAAAGTTACTTCAAACCCACATGCTTTAAGATTTCTTTTCACTTCTCCTTTAGCTGAATAAGTGACAAGGATACCCTTTTTATTTGTAACAGCTGAAATTTCTGAGAACTTTTCCATCGTCCACATTTCAGGTTGTTTATCCGGACCGAATGCATCAAAATAAATAAGATCATACTTTCCTGAGAGTGGTTTCTCTGTAAAATCTGCTTCAATTTTATGAAGATTGAAATTCTTGCAGATATTCACACTTTTATTCCATCGTGATGAATGAATCAGATGAAAGATCTCCCTGCCATTTTCTCCTGCAAATACAGGATAATTCAGGGAAATGATGAATTTATTATCAAGAGGATGATTTTCGATTGAAGTATAGTTAACTACTCGCTTTCCTGTCACACTTTTGATAGCAGTCAGAAGTGCATTTAACCCTGTTCCGAAGCCAACTTCAAGAATAGAAATGGGATCAGCTTTACAAAAATCAAATCCGCTCTTAATGAATATAATGGTAGATTCCTGTACGGCTCCATGTACTGAATGATAGTGTTCATCTATTTCAGGAATATAAATAGTATGTGAACCGTCGGAAGTGGTAATTATCTGATTCAATTATCTTGTTATAAGCGTTATTTGATTCTCGATTCTCGTTTCTCGTTTCTCGTTTCTCATTTCCAGTCTAATCTATCTAATTTCCAGAGTCAATTGCGAGCCCGACACAGGACGGTGTGGCAATCTTTCTGGTAAAGGGAATTACTCAAAGTTACTTTTATCTTTTAACTTTTGTCTATTGTCTTCTTTTTTTGCCTTTTTATATTAATTTTATTTTCTGATTTTACAAATATTATGAAATCAATGATTTCTTATTTTAAATACTTATAGCCATGAAAACAAAGCAATCAAGAAGGGAGTTTCTTAGATTATCTGGCACAGGCGCTTTAGGAGCAATTGTTATCTTAAAGAATAACTGGGAAACGGTTGGGAAACCTACGTCAGAAGTTACTGTTGCTGATCCAAAAACTTTCGGAATAGGATTACAATTATATACTATACGCGATGCCATGGGGAAAGATGTTCCCGGCTCATTGAAAATGGTATCTGATATTGGATACAAATATTTGGAATTAGCCAGTTATGAAAACGGCAAATTTTATGGTTATTTGCCGGGTGATTTTAAAAAGATGGCAAATGATCTTGGTATGGAGATAATCAGCAGTCATGCCGGCGTAAATCCCAAGGGAATAACTTCCGACGAGGCGAAGAAGATGGCAGAAGATCATGCAAAAGTTGGGGCAAAATATTGTATGCAGCCTTATATAGCCGATGAAGACCGCAAATCAATTGCAGGGTTTCAAAAAATGGTTGCCGATTGGAACAAGGTTGGCAGGATCATGAAGGATAACGGCATTCAGTTCGGATATCATAATCATAATTTTGAATTCGGTACAGTTGAAGGCAAGGTTCCCTATTTTGATGTTTTCCTGGCTGAAATGGATAAAGATCTCATGACCATGGAAATAGATTTATTCTGGGCAACTAAAGCAGGGATAAATCCGATAGAGCTCTTTAAGAAATATCCCGGAAGGTTCAAGCTTTTCCATATGAAAGACATGTATACAAAAGAAGCTCCATTCTTCAAAACTCAGAGCAGTGATTTTGCACCTGTTGGCGACGGTTTGATAAATTTCAGGGAGATTCTTGCTGCTAAAAATATTGCCGGTATGAAGTACATGTTTGTTGAACAGGACAGCACAAAGGATGGAAAACCATTTGATGCTATCAAAACCAGCATTACTAATTTAACGACAAAGATTCTGGTATAAGTGGTTCAATGGCTCAAGGGTGCAATGGCTCAAAGGGGACTTAATTATAAACTCTGTGCTCTTACCAGTTTGAATCATACCATGGTCTTACATCCGTGGCAGACATTCCTGCGCTTAACGCAGCTTTGATACCCAGATCGCCGTCCTCAAAGACCTCAATGAATTGTGGCTCAATTTTCATCAGAGCTGCACATTTCAGAAAGGTTTCAGGATGTGGTTTGAAATTATCCACATCGTTAGCCGTAATAATAATATCAAAAAACTTCCGAAGATCTGTAATCTCCAGAGTCTGTTCAACAGCTTCCCTGTGACCTCCTGTTCCGACAGCCATGGGCAGTTTGCCGTAATACTTCCTTACTATTTCAACGACAGGGATAATAGGTTTGAACAGATGTTGTTCCTTGTAGAATTCGATAAGTTTTTCAGCCATTATCTGATCAATAGTAACACTTCCGTTTAACTTGCATTTTTTAATAATCTCTTCAGCGATTATCCTTCCGGGTGTTCCCGTGTGTTTTCTTAGAAAAGCGGTATCGATGTCGCCTCCAAATTTTTGACAGGCTATTCTCCACCCTTTAAAATGATAAGGCATTGTATCGGCAAGTGTTCCGTCGAGATCAAAAATCAGGCCTCTGATACCGGGTTTTATATCGTATTGCATTTTTTTTTGTTGCGGCAAATGTAATAAGAAAACTGAAATAGATGAAATTGTTGAAATGTTGAAATATTGAATTTCACCCTCAATCTCAATCTCAACCTCAACCTCAACCTCAACCTCAACCCTTCAACATTAACTCCCTTGGAATACCCGGGAAATCAAATTATGTGACTAAAACTTCGTATCTTGCGGTTTATCAAAAAAATAAGAATTTAGATGAGCCACATTAATAAGACAGCGGAGGAACTTACTAAAGAGCTAAAAGAATTAACGATTGAGTATAATTCAATGAAAGCTTTATTTGAAACAGAGATATCCGAACTGAGACATGAAGAAGAAAAGATAAGGAAGAGTGAGGAAAAATTCAGGATTGCTTATATGACAAATCCTGATTTGATTAATATCAATCGTTTATCGGATGGGATGTATATTTCCATTAATGACGGATTTACAAGAATATTAGGCTATACTGAAGAGGATGCAATCGGCAGAACTTCACTTGATATGAATATCTGGGTGAACCCTGAAGAGCGAATAAATCTGGTGAACACGCTTATGGCAAAAGGAGAAATTAAGAATTTTGAAACTAAGTTTTTGTCAAAGGATGGGAATGTTGTGAATGGAATAATGTCATCATCATTAATTGACCTCGATGGCGTTCCTCATATCCTTAGCATAATAAAGGATATAACCATCCATAAGAGGGCAGAAGAAGCACTTGTAAAAGAACAATTCCTGATAAGCGCACTAATGAATAACCTTAGCGACTATGTATATTTCAAAGACAGAGATAGCAGGTTTATCAGAATTAACAAGTCTCTTGCACTCTCATTCGGTTTAGATGATCCTGCACTGGCAGAAGGAAAGACAGATTTTGATTTTTTTACCAGAGAACATGCACAGCAGGCATTTGAAGATGAACAGACTATCATAAGGACCGGCCAGTTACTGAACATAGAAGAAAAGGAGACCCATCCCAACAGACCCGACACCTGGGTTTCAACGATTAAACTTCCTTTGACCGATAATAATGGAAACATCATTGGTACATTCGGAATATCGAGGGATGTTACAAAACGCAAACAAGCTGAAGATGAGTTGACTCAGGAACAATATCTTATGCGTACTCTGATGGATAACCTTCCTGACCATATCTATTTCAAAGATCACGAAAGCCATTTTCTCAGGATCAATAAAGCTTTGGCCCAATTTCTGGGATTAAATGATCCTGTCCAGGCGATAAAAAAGACAGACTTTGACTTTTTTACNNACGATCGTCCCGACACCTGGGTTTCAACGATTAAACTACCCTTGTCCGATAAAGATGGAAACATCATTGGTACATTTGGTATATCCAGGGACATTACCAAAAACAAATTAGCAGAAGAAGAAATAAAACTGAAAAACGAACTGCTTCAGATTGTTAATTCTGAAAAAGACAAATTTTTTTCCATACTTGCTCACGACCTACGGGGTCCGTTAAGCGCATTTGTTGCAGCTACTCAAATAATTGCTGAAGAAATCCAGACAATGGGGTTTGAAGAGATCAAGAAGATTACACTAAGTATGAAGACATCAGCGACAAATATTTATAGTCTGCTTGAAAATCTCCTTGAATGGTCACAATTGAGACGAGGTGTAATGGATTTCATTCCTGAAAAAATTAATTTGAAGAAAAAAATTGAAGAATGTATTGCGGTATTGTCTGAATCTGCAAGAAAAAAGGGAATTGAAATATTAATTTCAATTCCGGAAGTAATTGATGTTTTGGCTGACAGCCACATGTTTGATACCGTAATCCGGAACTTGATTTCCAATGCAATAAAATTTACCCCTGTCGGCGGAAAGGTAACCTTAACGGCTGGATATATCGAGGACCATACCATTGAGATTAAAATCAGTGATTCTGGAATTGGCATGACCCCCGAACTGAAAGACAAACTATTCCTTCTAAACGAAAAGACCAGCAGAAAAGGAACGGAAGGAGAACCCAGTACAGGTCTCGGGTTATTACTTTGTAAAGAGTTTATTGAAAAACATAATGGCAAAATATGGGTCGAAAGCGAGGCTGGAAAGGGAAGTACATTCTCATTTACAATCAGCAATTTGTAAATATGAATGTTTGGCAGTAGAACTATTCCGATAATTAATTCGGTGAAGTGGTAATTTATTAAAAAGGAACAGAATGGAAAATATTGAAACTACGGATCATCTACAGTTTTCCGATATATTTGATATAGATGATATTCAGCATATTCAGGACCTCTTTTCAGATGCAACTGGGGTTGCATCTATTATAACTCATCCTGATGGAAGACCAATAACACGTCCCAGTAATTTCTGCAGATTATGTAATGGAATTATCAGGAAAACAGATTCAGGACTTACAAACTGTTTCAAATCCGATGCAGAAATTGGCAAGCCTAATGCTTCCGGCCCTGTTATACAATTATGTTTAAGCGGTGGATTGTGGGATGCCGGAGCAAGCATTATTGTCGGTGGTAAACATATAGCCAACTGGTTAATTGGTCAGGTAAAAAATGAGGAACAGGATTATAAGAAAATGATCCGATATGCGGAAGAAATTGGAGCTGATAAGAACGATTTCATGAAAGCATTGGATGAAGTACCTGTAATGTCAAAAGAGAAGTTTGAAAAGATCGCTCAGATGCTATTTGCCTTTGCCACTGAGATTTCCTCAAAAGCGTATCAGAATAGACAGCTTATTCAATCAGTAAAAGAGCGGAAGCAAACTGAAAAAGAGTTGATACAGGAACAATATCTTATTGACGCCCTTTTAAATAACCTTCCTGATCATGTTTATTTTAAGGACCGCGAAAGTCGATTTATCAGGATCAATAAGTCTCAGGCACAATTCTTTGGTCTGAATGAAGCTGCTCAGGCAGTTGGAAAAACAGACTTTGACTTCTTTACCGGGGAACATGCACAACAGGCATATGATGATGAACAGGATATCCTCAGGACCGGGCAAATGTTGAGTTTGGAAGAAAAAGAGACACATCATGATCATGCCGACACGTGGGTTTCAACGGTTAAACTGCCTCTGTGCGACAAAGAGGGAACAATTATTGGTACCTTCGGAATATCCAGGGATATAACCGATCACAAGCTGGCAGAGGAAGAAATAAAACTAAAAAATGAGATGCTTCAGATTGTCAATGCGGAAAAGGACAAGTTCTTTTCAATCATTGCACACGATCTGCGAGGTCCTTTAAGTGCCTTCCTGAGCGCAACAGAAATACTCTCGGAAGCTATTCAGGCTATGACAATGGAAGAGATTAAGGAGATTACTGTCAGTATGAAGGAGTCTGCCCAGAATATCTACGGTCTTCTTGAAAATCTTCTTGAATGGTCGCGACTGAGACGTGGAGGTCTCGATTTTATTCCTGAAAAACTCAAACTGAATGAAAAGGTCAGTGATTGTATCGATGTTTTGTCGGAGGCTGCTAGGAAAAAAGGGGTGGAAATAGTGATTTCTATTCCGGATGAAATTGAGGTTATCGTCGATAACCATATGTTTGATTCTATTGTACGAAATCTTGTTTCAAATGCAATTAAGTTTACCCGGCCCGGAGGAAAAGTCAGCGTGGAAGCTGTTTTCAATAATGAACATTTCATAGAGGTGAGGGTCCGCGATTCAGGTATTGGTATGAACCAGGAATTGAAAGACAAACTGTTCCTATTGAGTGAAAAGACCAGNNTGGGTGGAAAGTGAAGTTGGAAAGGGAAGCACCTTCTCTTTTACAATTTGCAAATCTGAAAAGGAGCCAATTTGATAAATAAAGAATTATGAATTACCAGGCTAAAACCAAAGGCCAACTAATAAATGAGTTAGAAAAGATGCAACTTGAGTGTGATTTTTTAAAAGCATCATTTGAGAAAGACCTCACCGATAGCAAGATGGATGAAGAAGCTTTACAGATAAACCAGGCGAAGTATCAGGCTATTTTTGAATCTACGGGTACGGCTACTTTAATGGTTGAGGCTGATACAACTATCTCAATGGCAAATCATGAGTGTTTTTTGTTGACAGGATATTCACCTGCAGAACTTATTGGACATAAATGGACTGAATATGTTGATCAGGAGAGTTTGCAGAATATGATCAGAAATCATAATCTAAGACGCGAAAACCCTTCTCTCGCACCTAAAAAGTATGAGGTTAAACTTATTAATAAGAAGGGCGAAATCCGACATACTATCTTGGATATAGGACTGGTTCGGGGAACCAGTCAAAGTGTTGTTTCTATTCTTGATATTACAGATCGTATTATGGCAGAACAGACACTTGAAGAAAGAACAAAAGATTTACAAAAAGAGCTTGAGGAAAAAAAAATTGCTGAAAAAGAACTTAAAGAATCACACAAGCAGTTGGAATACAGTAAATTATCGACTATAAACCTTCTTGAAGATGTCAGGCTCGAAATGGATCAACGCAAGAAAGTGGAGAAAGAAGTAAAAAAACTAAATTCGGAATTGGAAAAAAGGGTCATTAAACGCACATCACAACTTGAAGAAGCCAATAAAGAACTTCAGGCATTTGCCTATTCGGTTTCTCACGACCTCAGGGCACCTTTACGTGCCATTGACGGATTTTCAAAATTCGTTCTTGAAGATTATAATAAAAAACTTGGCTCCGAAGGAAAAAGACTTCTCGGTCTGATCCGCAGCAACACTCAGAAAATGGATAAGCTTATCACAGATATCCTGGCTCTTTCACGAGTTACGAGGAGTGAACATAAGAAATCAAAAGTTGACATGACAAAGATGGCAATGTCAATGTTCAATGAAGTTGCATCGCCTGGGATACAGAGCACGCTGAATCCTATAATTGATACATTGCCGGAGACCTATGCTGACCCTACGTACATCAAACAAGTCTGGATCAATCTTATTTCCAATGCTATAAAGTTCTCTTCTCTCTCAAAACACCCTGAAATAAAGATCGGAGGCTATATTGAAAAAGAGACCCATGTTTATTATGTAAAAGATAATGGTGTAGGATTTAATCAGGAATATGCTCATAAATTATTCGGAGTTTTCCAGAGACTTCATAAAGATGATGAATTTGAAGGTACCGGTGTCGGGTTAGCCATAGTTCAGAGAATCATTCACCGGCACGGCGGAAAAGTATGGGCAGAGGGGAAAGAAGG
>PLMC01000117.1 GCA_003141495.1 Bacteroidales bacterium | reverse complement strand
GTTGAAGGAAGCACCATTTATATCAATAATACTCCTGCTGTTAGTTATACTTTTAAAATGAATTATTACTGGATGATGGGAGACAACCGACATAATTCTGCAGATTCAAGATACTGGGGTTTTGTTCCTGAGGATCACATTGTGGGTAAGCCAAAATTTATCTGGTTATCTCTCGATAAGGAAGCAGGCGGGTTGAAAAGAATAAGATGGAGCAGGATGTTTATGAAGGCGAAATAGATTGCCTAATCCCTCTTTTGTTTTTGAACCCATCCCCCAACCCCTTCCCTTAATTCTAAGGGAAGGGGTGTAACTAATTATATATTAGTGATTTTCTCCCTTCCCTTATTGTTTAAGGGAAGGGCAGGGGATGGGTTAAGAAAAAGAGCGAAGAAGCAAAAAATGAAAAACAAAAAAAAGAACATGTTCTCACATGTTCTTTTTTCATATAATAAGTTCGTTTCCTTACTTTACTGTCTCCACGATAGCTTTAAAAGCTTCCGGGTGGTTCATTGCAAGGTCGGCAAGAGTTTTTCTGTTCAGTGTAATACCTTTTTTATCCAGTTTACCGATAAATTCTGAATAGTTCATGTCATACTGACGAACACCTGCATTTATCCTTTGAATCCATAAAGCCCTGAAAAGGCCTTTCTTTTTCTTCCTGTCACGATATGCATACCCCATTCCTTTGTCAAGGGTATTTTTTGCAACCGTGATTACATTTCTTCTTGAACCGAAGTTTCCTTTTGTCTGCTTAAGAACCTTTTTTCTCCGGGCTCTTGATGCGACTGAATTTACTGATCTTGGCATAACTCATTTTTTTTGAATGTCAGCGGTCTGATTAAAGACTCTTAAATGCTGAGCAATCTGTTAATACTATAATTAATCTTATCAATGCATTCAACACCTACTTCATTGCGAGCAACAGCTTAACGTTTTTAAGATCTGTTTTGTTAACCTCACCGGCATAAGTAAGATTTCTCTTACGTTTAGTCGATTTTTTTGTAAGGATGTGGCTTTTAAATGCATGTTTACGCTTGATCTTTCCTGTTCCGGTCAGAGAAAATCTCTTCTTTGCACCCGGATTCGTCTTCATTTTTGGCATTTCTCTCGTTCAAATATGTTAAAAAACTATTTTTTCTTTTTAGGTGAAAAAGATACGATCATCCTTTTTCCTTCAAGTCTGGGAAGCTGTTCAACTTTTCCAAATTCTTCCAGGTCGTTGGCAAAGCGTAATAATAAAACTTCACCCTGTTCCTTAAATAGAATTGATCTTCCTTTAAAAAATACATAAGCCCTCACTTTTGCTCCCTCTTCGAGGAATCTCATAGCATGTTTGAGCTTAAAATTATAATCGTGATCATCAGTGTTGGGTCCGAATCTGATCTCTTTCACAACAACTTTTGATGCTTTGGCTTTTATCTCTTTTTGCTTTTTCTTTTGCTGATAAAGAAATTTCTGATAATCAACAATCCGGCAAACAGGGGGATCGGCATTTGGCGAAATTTCAACCAGGTCAAGCTCCATGGTATCTGCGAGCCTGAGAGCATCCTGAATACTCATTACGTCTGCTTCTATTTCTTCACCTACTACTCTGACCACTTTTGCNNGTGATCCTGTTGTTGATTTTGTGAGCCGGCTGGGTAACCCTTGCCGGGCTTCGCCTGATTGGTAAAGCTATAGCTCTTTCCTCCTTATTTTTATTAATACTAAAACTACCTATGGTGCATCAATATGCAATTTCCTTTTTGATTTCAGAATTTATAAAATTCACAAATTCTTCAATTTTCATACTCCCTTTATCGCCTTCTCCCTGCTTCCTGACAGCGATAGTTTCGTTTTCAACCTCTTTTTCACCGATTATAAGAAGGTATGGAATCCTCTTTAATTCATTATCCCTGATCTTCTTACCTATCTTTTCACTTCTATCATCAATTAGTGTGCAAATATCGGAATTATTTAGAATTTCCAAAACTTTTCCAGCATAATCATTGAATTTTTCACTTATTGGTAAAACCACTGCTTTTTCAGGTGCCAGCCATAGAGGGAATTTACCGGAGGTATTTTCAATTAATACCGCTACAAATCTTTCCATCGATCCGAATATTGTGCGGTGAATCATCACCGGCCGGTGTTTCTGGTTATCACTTCCGTTATAAGTGAGGTCAAATCTCTCAGGAAGATTGTAATCAACCTGGATTGTGCCCAGTTGCCATTTCCTGCCGATCGCATCTTTTACCATGAAATCGAGTTTCGGACCATAGAATGCTGCTTCTCCCGCTACAACAGTTGTCTCAAGCTTCATCTCTTCTGCCACTTCAATAATATCGCGCTCCGCTCTTTCCCAATTCTTATCTGATCCGATATATTTTTGTTTGTTATCCGGATCGCGAAGCGAAATCTGGGCGGTATAATCATTGAAATTGAGGATCTTAAAAACGTATTGTATAAGGTCAATTATACCTTTAAACTCATCTCTAAGCTGATCTTCCCTGCAAAAAAGATGAGCATCATCCTGTGTAAAACTTCTCACTCTTGTAAGACCATGTAATTCACCACTCTGTTCGTACCTGTAAACTGTTCCGAATTCAGCCATCCTGAGCGGCAGATCTTTATAGGAGTGCGGGGTCGCATTATAAATCTCACAGTGGTGAGGACAGTTCATCGGCTTAAGCATAAACTGTTCGCCTTCCTGCGGGGTTGAAATAGGTTGAAAAGAATCGGCGCCATATTTTTCAAAATGACCAGAAGTTTTATACAGGTTAACATTTCCGATATGTGGAGTGGTTACAATTTTATAGCCTCTTTTCCTTAATTCCCTGGTAAGAAATGTGATAAGATTTTGTCTGACATCTGACCCCCTGGGAAGCCATAAAGGGAGACCCATTCCTACTTTTGTTGAGAAAGTGAATAATTCGAGTTCCTTCCCGATTCTGCGATGATCTCTTTTTTTTGCCTCTTCAAGGAAAACAAGGTACTCATCGAGAAGCTTTTGTTTTGGAAATGTAATTCCATAAATTCTTGTAAGCATTCTGCGATTCTCATTACCGCGCCAGTATGCGCCTGCCACACTCAGAAGCTTTATTGCTTTTAAGGGTTCAGTGGATGGAAGGTGAGGACCCCTGCAAAGATCAGTGAAATTGCCCTGTGTATATAATGTTATTGTGCCGTCTGTAAGCTCATTTATAAGCTCAGTCTTATATTCATCACCCTTTTTTGAGAAGAAATCGAGAGCATCTTTTTTGCTAATATCGTGTCTGCTATATGTCAGATTCTTCGTGGCCAGTTCCTTCATTTTATTCTCAATTGTCTGGAGATCAGCCTCAGTGATAACAATGCCGTCACCTGGATCCACATCATAATAGAAACCGTTCTCAATAGCCGGACCGATTCCAAATTTCATGCCCGGATATAATGACTCAAGAGCTTCAGCCATAAGGTGTGCAGAAGAATGCCAGAATGCGTGTTTCGCTTCAGCATCTTCCCATTTATGAAGCTTAAGTTTAGCATCATCATTAATAGGCCTGGTAAGATCCCAGATTTCACCGTTTACGGTGGCGGCAAAGACCTCTTTAGCCAGCCTGAGACTTATCTGTTCCGCAACTTCAAGACTGCTGATTCCTTTATTATATTCTCGTGCCGATCCGTCTGGAAAAGTTATCTTTATCATTCTGAGAGCTTCTTTTTATTGGAGTGCAAAGATAAAGATAATTTTTAACTAATCATTTTAAAAAATTACTGAAGTACCACGCCATGGCATGACCCAGCCAATCAGGAAGGAATCAAATCAAAATATAAATCAATTTTCTAAACCGGTTAAAAATTCTGTTTCGGTTATTATTAACCAATATAAATCATCGGTAAAACGCTGGTGCAACAAAAACGGATTCGAATATTTTCATTGGCAATCCCGTTTTTATGACCATATTTTAACAATGGGAAAGTCAATCGATAATATCAGGGAAAATATTTGGAATAATCCAAAAAACTGGAATGAAGACGAATTATATAATTTATAATCAAGGAATTATACAGATTTTAAGCTATGCCAGCTTGGGCCACGCCATGGCGTAGCCCTACAATAGCACAAATATGAGAATGTAGGGTCATGTCATTGTATAACCATATTGTTAAAAAAATACTAGTCAGTTATGAGAAAAACTTGCCTGATAACTTCATAATTTATTTACAAAAATAAGTTAGGTTTGTAATAATTAAACTTCAATCCCAAACATTCAAACAAACCAGATGTCAAAAAACCGGTTATTCATAACAAAACCACTGCCTCAGCTATTCAGTGAATCTCAGGAGTCAGATGGTTTAAAAAGAACGCTTACACCACTGAACCTCACTACATTAGGAATCGGAGCCATTATTGGCGCAGGTATTTTTGTACTTACCGGCCAGGCTGCGGCTCAGTACGCTGGTCCTGGTATTGTTTTATCTTTTATTATTTCAGGTCTTGCCTGCGGATTTGCAGGTCTTTGTTATGCGGAATTTGCCTCCATGATCCCTATTGCCGGAAGCGCTTATACATATTCTTATGCCACTCTCGGTGAGTTTCTGGCCTGGATCATCGGTTGGGATCTTATTCTCGAATATCTTTTTGCTGCATCAACAGTAGCAGTAGGGTGGTCAGGGTATGTTGTCAGTTTTCTGAGGGACCTGCATATATTTATTCCACCGCAGTTTACGGGGGCCGTTGGCTCCGTGCTAGTAAATGTCCCTAATATGGGATGGAAACCTCTTACAGCTACTTTTGCACAGACCCTGGCTTCTTCCGGAATTCAGGTTGATTCTTTGGCACATGTCACCTGTGTAATTAACCTGCCGGCAATGTTTATTGTTGCATTGTTGTCAGCATTGCTGGTAATTGGTATCCGCGAATCTGCCAATTTTAATAACGTGATGGTTATTACCAAAGTATCGGTCATTATATTGTTTATTGCCATAGGATTCATGTTTGTTAAATCGGCAAACTGGCACCCTTTTATGCCTGTCAATAAAGTTGAAGCTGCACCGTTTTCTCAATATGGCGGATTCTGGGGATGGTTAAAAGCTTACAGTCAGGAATTTGGTAAATTTGGAATCAGTGGAGTTCTGAGGGGAGCTGGTGTAATCTTCTTCGCTTATATTGGTTTTGATGCAGTTTCTACGGCTGCCCAGGAGGCAAAAAACCCTCAGCGCGATATGCCGATAGGTATCCTGGGATCTCTCGGAATTTCAACAGTTTTATATATTCTCGTGGCAATAGTACTTACGGGTATTGTAAGTTATACAACTTTAAATGTAGCTGATCCTGTTGCTGTTGGTGTTGATGCTATGGGCAAGGGGATGTTCTGGCTGAGACCTATTGTAAAGATCGCTGCTATTGCCGGATTAAGCTCTGTCATTCTGGTAATGCTTTTGGGGCAACCAAGAATATTCTACTCTATGTCAAAAGATGGGTTGCTGCCACCTGTCTTCTCAAAGGTTCATCCAAGGTTTAAGACTCCGTATGTCAGTACGATAATTACAGGAACTGTTGCCATGATTATTGCAGGTATTCTTCCGATCAGCATACTCGGAGAGTTGGTTTCAATAGGCACTCTTCTTGCTTTTATCATAGTCTGTATGAGCGTATTGGTACTGAGAAAATCCAAGCCCGATATTAAACGCCCTTTCAAAACACCATGGGTTCCTCTGGTTCCTATACTTGGAGCTTCGATCTGCTTCATTCAGATGGCATCGCTCCCTCTCGATACATGGTTAAGGCTTATTATATGGATGGTTATCGGATTCTGTATCTATTTCTTCTATGGAATTAAGCATAGTAAGGTCAGGAAAAATACACCAATAGAATAGGCTTAACCCATCCCCCTGTCCCCCTTCCCTTAAACGATAAGGGAAGGGGGAGATTTTCAATTAATTATGTTATTGTACTTATAAACAATCTAGGATAGGATATTATATCTTCTGCGCTAAATAAATTGTAATTAACTAAGATATAACAATATAAAGCCCTTCCCTTATTGTTTAAGGGAAGGGTTTGGGTAGGGTTAAGTCTAATTAAGGAAAGTATTAAGGTCCGAATTTATTTCCCTAATCAAAAAGATGCTTGCTGAGTAATCTCAAAGCTTCTTTTTTGTTCGATGTATCAATCAGGAGAGACAGGCTGTTTGGACTTCCACCATATGATATCATCTTCAGAGGTATGGTATTTAATGCTTCAAATATTTCAGGCGCTGAACCGGTTTTCTCTGTCCGGAAATCTCCGACAATACATATAATTGTCTGATTCTCTTCGACTTCAACGGTCCCAAGTTCTTTCAGATCTTTAGCAATCTGCTTAATAAACTCCGGATTATCGAGAGTGATTGATACAGCAACCTCCGATGTAGTTATCATATCGATAGGTGTTCTGTAGGCCTCAAAGATCTCAAATACTTTACGTAGGAACCCGTAAGCCATTAACATTCTGTCAGATCTGATCCTTAATACGGATATTCCATCTTTTGCAGCAACCGCTTTATAATCCTGAAGGACTGACGAAGAGGTTATCAGAGTACCGATATCCTCTGGTTCCATAGTGTTTTTCAGTCTCACAGGGATATTCCTTTCACGGGCAGGATTGACGCTTGAAGGATGCAGTATTTTTGCACCAAAGTAGGCAAGTTCGGCAGCTTCATCAAACGAAAGTTCGCGTATTACCTTTGTATTTTCTACAAACCGCGGATCGTTATTATGAAATCCGTTTATATCAGTCCATATCTGAATCTCTTTGGCATTGAGAGCAGCACCAATTAATGATGCTGTAAAATCACTGCCTCCCCGTTTCAGATTATCTATCTCCCCATAAGCATTTCTGCAGATAAATCCTTGTGTGATAATTATTTTTTCTGAGGGATAATTTTTAAGTTCCCGTTCAATATTTTCTTCAATGTAAAAAGAGTCAGGTTCTCCATCTTTATCGATACGCATGAAACTCAGAGCCGGCAGTAGAATTGCTTTGATGTTCCTTTCCTGTAACAAAAGATGAAATAATGATGTTGATATAAGTTCGCCCTGTGCGAGAATTGCTTTTTCCTGAACCTTGGTAAAAACCCGGAGGGTAAAATTCCTGATATATTCAAAATGAGAATCTATCAGTTCGTGTCCCGACTTTCTAATAATCTCATTGGAAAAGAGCTCCTCAACTACCTGATGATATTTTGATCTCAGATTATTAATATTATCGGAAGCTTCATTAATATTATCAGCACATAATAAATTAGCTATTTCAACAAGGCTGTTCGTTGTTCCTGCCATGGCAGATAAAACGACGATTTTTCTCTCATCATCATTTATTAAGGGTATCAGTGCTTTCATCCTGTCGGGATTTCCCACTGAAGTCCCCCCAAATTTCATAATTTTCATATAATTAATTTATTAAAAAAAGACCTGCATCGTTTTGCAGGTCTGTATATCTTTTATTGTTTAACACTTCCGTATAAAGATAGTAAAGACCTGAAATCCAGATGCCTAAAACACCACAAAACCTTATTCGTCTTTTTATTCATTCAGTTATCATCAGGGAGCAAAAGTATACTTTTAATTAATAAAGAATATTTAATTGGTATATTTTTTGTTAACATATACATTATTTAATGATTAAAATTGAAAATATACAAAATGAAGAAGACTGTTTTTGTAATACTGGTAATTCTGGTTGCAATTCAGTCAGTTGGATTCAGCCAGAAAAAAGCATATAGAGAATAGATAAAAGCTGACACTGTTTCTGCAGACAGCATGGAGTACAGATTAATAATTCTGAACCTGTCACACAGGACCCAATACTCTATGCCAGTTACCGAGAGATTTTTGAATCTTTTTTCTTATATTTCATTTTTATTTCTATTTTTGCAGCCGCTATCTTTTACCGCCCAGATGGCGAAATTGGTAGACGCGCTAGTTTCAGGGACTAGTGTCAGTAATGATGTGCAGGTTCGAGTCCTGTTCTGGGCACAACCCCATCTCGCCCAGATGGTGAAATTGGTAGACACGCCAGCTTGAGGGGCTGGTGCCGGTTACGGTGTGCAAGTTCGAGTCTTGTTCTGGGCACCAACAAAAAGCCAGATTGTGATTTACAGTCTGGTTTTTTTGTTCTTATAACCCCTGATTTTATTTCGAATCTTTACTATGTTTATTCAATAATTGATTATCTTTAACAATGAAAGTTAGATTGTTGATTATTCGGTCTTTGTAATTATCTGTTATCAAAGTAATTCACTAAATCTGAAAACTAGCCATTCATTGAATTAAGTTTTATTTCATTGAAGTATCTGATCTGTTATATTCTCATTTCTACATTTATTCTTTCTGCATGCCACAGGAAAGCATCTCCTGTTATAACCTATAATCTGAAACACTCTGTTTTTCTGGAAACTATCGAAACTAAAGGAACAGTGCAGGCAGTTAACAATAATGTTGTGGTTACTCCAAGGGTATATTCAGGCTTACAAGTGGCGCGCCTTGCAAAGGAGGGAGCATTTGTCACAAAAGGCGATACGATCTGTGTTCTTGCCGCGCCTGATCTTATGAACACGTTTGACCAATTTAAAACAGAACTTCAGAAAATGGAAGGAGCTAAGGACTCGATTGAAGCAAATCAGGCCATGCAACTCTCCTTGCTGGAAGCTCAGGTTGAAACTAACAAGGCACAAATGGAAATCACCATGTTAGATTCCATACAGCTGAAATTTGCGCCTGCAGTGAAACAAAAACTAATCAATCTGGAAATGGAGAAAGTGAAAATTGAGAAAATGAAACTTGAAAAAAAACTTGCAGCCCAGAAGAAAATTGCCAGCTCAGATCTCTCACAAATCGGATCGAGAATAATGATGCAGAAAAACAGGATCCAGATGTTCCAGGGTCAGATAAATTCTCTCTATATAGTTTCACCGTCTGATGGATTTGTTATACATGCCGAAATGCCTACATTGTACACTTCAGGAGGTTCGACTATTGGCGGGAAAATTGAAGAAGGAAGTAAGGTATTTAGCTCTATGCCTTTATTGCAGATCCCGGAGAATGGCAAAATGCAGGTGTCGGTTGAAGTCCCTGAGGCTGATTATAAAAGGATAAACAACGACCAGAGGGTTGAAATTAAGATCGAGTCAGTTTCAAACCTTGAAATGTCCGGGAAAGTAGTCAGAAAATCACTTGCTACTAAAAAAAGAGATGAAAAATCAGCAATAAAATCTTACGAAGTTATAATAAGTGTCGATAGCTGTGGTTCCAGTATTAAGCCTGGCCTGGGAGCTTCATGCAGGATAATAATCGATGAGGTAAAAGACACAATTGTTGTCCCCTCTGCAGCAATTTTCACAAAAGACAGCACAAAAATCGTATATGTCTCTAAAGACCATAAATTTTTACCGGTTAATATAGAAACCGGCTTTTCAAACAGTTCCGAGAGTATTGTATCGAAAGGACTTAGAGGCAATGAGACCATAGCCCTGATGGAACCCCCTTACTCATTAATTTTTCATGATGCGAAGCCGGGAAATTCCGTTAAGAATAAATCTTCATCAATCATCAGGGATACAGTAAAAAAAGACTCAATAAACAAAATTGTGCTAATGAATAAATAACCGGGAATCATTTGTAAACAGTATGGTAATGAACAAAGTAATTATTCTCCTCTTATGCATTGGACTTATTTCATGCAAGGGGAAAAAAGTAGTTCAGGAGGTACAGACAACCTTCGTTAAAAAAGGCACATTCACAGAGGAACTGACTGAGGTTGGAAATGTGAAAGCCGTTAACTCCGTCAACATAAATGCACCTAATATCTCATACAGATATGGAGGTCTTAAAATTACTAAAATAGCTACTGATGGCAAAGAAGTTGAAAAAGGCGATACCGTAATGGTATTTGATCCTTCAGAAATAAAAAAGGCTATAATTAATGCCCAGCAGCAACTGGAAATAGCAAATGCCGAATCTGAAAAACTAAAAGCAACTCAGCAATCAGAAATAGAAGATCTTGAATCAGATCTGGAGATATCCCGCATATCGCAGGAGATTTCGAAAATCAATTTCGAGCAAGCTCTTTATGAGTCGGAAGTAACAAAAAAAGAAATCAATCTTAAACTTGAAACGGCGAATATTGCGCTTGCACGTGCCAAGGAACAGATTGAGAACAAGAAAAAGATCCAGCAGGAGGAAATCTATCAGAAAACATTAAATATTAAACAATTAACAGCTACTCTTGATGATGCGACAAAGTCTGTGAACAGTCTTTTTGTTATTAGCCCGAATAGCGGAATAGCAATACTTAAAGATAACTGGATGACAAATCAGAAATGGCAGGTAGGAGATCAGCCATATTCAGGGACTTCGTTAATTGAACTCCCTGATATGGATGCCATGATGGCCGAGGTGAAAATCAATGAGGTGGATATAGCTAAAGTCAGTCAGGGACTTAAAGTCGAGATTAAACCTGATGCATTTTCTGATTCGACTTTTAAAGGAAAAGTTACATCAGTTGCCAATCTCGCCCAAAATAAAGATTCAAAATCGAAAATTAAAATTTTCCCCGTGCAGATTGTTATAGACGGAAAATCAAAAAGCCTGTTACCCGGATTGACGGTGAGCTGCAAAATAATTATAAAGGAAATTCCGGGAGTACTTTACATCCCCATAGATGCAATTTTTAAGGATCAGACAGATGACTTTGTTTATGCGAGGACAAACTCCGGTTTTAAAAGAAAACCTGTTAAAATCGGATCGGTCAATTCTGATTTTGCCATAGTTTCAGAGGGGTTGAAGGAGAATGAAGAACTTGCATTGACAGATCCCTATCTTAATAAGGAAGAGACTAAAGCGCAAAGCAAGAACAAATAACCTGCTTTTCATTTAAATTATCCTTCATCGTTAATTACAAATGTTTTCCTGATGCTCACTCAAAAGATAAGAAAAAGCAGAATGAATAAAAGAAAAAAAATATTTCTGATTTCCCGGTTTTTTAATTGGAGGAAAAAATTCATTTTATTTCTGTCATTGATTTACCTGTCAATTTCCTGCAATAATCGTATGCAAGAGGTTTTCACTGTTATGTCCGGGTCATTCAGGCAGTCCATTATTCAGACAGGGGAACTTCAAGCTGTGAAGGCATCTTTTATACCTATGCCAGATATTGACTGGCAGTATGGCTACCAGTTTAAAATAATTGGTTTGGCAGAACATGGTAAAATTGTCCACAAAGGCGACTCTATTATCAAGCTGGATCCCTCATCTGTATATAAGTTCATAATTGAGAGGGAAGATATGCTTGAAAATGAGCTGGCTGATGCAAAAAAACAAGTTGTGCAGAGTGAAAATAATATCCAGGAATTAAATGCTCAACTCAAAAGCGAACAGGCAGCATATGATCTTAAAAAACTTGAAGTAGATAGAAGCAAATTCGATACTGATCCCAAAAAAAGAATCACAGAGCTTGAGTTTCAGCAGGAGACTATAAAACTTAATAAGGTAAAACGTAATCTTGACCTAAAACCCAAACTTGATGATTTTGATCGGCATATTCAGAGGATCAAAGTGGCACAACGTCAAAATGAGCTGAATAATGCAAAAGAAGCCCTGAAGCTGTTTCTCCTGGGGTCTCCGCATGACGGCATATTTCAGGTTGCAGTTAATGATTGGGCCGACAACCCCCAGATGTGGAAAGTAGGCGATACGCCTTACCAGGGTCAGATACTTGCCAGTATTCCCGATGTTTCCTGGATGAAAGTAAAAACCTATATAAATGAATCTGATGTAAAAAGAGTTCATAAGGGAATGAAAGTTATTGTGCGGCTTGATGCCCTCCCGTTGGTACCTTTTAGCGGAACTATAACGGAAGTAAGTAAAATATGCGTGGCCCGTGACAAAGAAAAAGTCTTTAATGTAGTCGTTGTAATTGATGAGTCTGATCTTCGTCTTAAACCCGGTATGACAATAAATTGCGAGTATATTCTTTATGAATCAGACAAAAATATGTTTGTATCCAATAACTGCCTGTTGAAAGAAAAAGGTCACTCTTATGTTTTTCTTAAGAAAAGAGGGTCGGTACGCAAGGTTGAAGTGCAGGCTGGTGCTGCAAATATTAATCATACTGTCATCACCGGTGAAGTGAAACCCGGCCAGAGACTTGTCCCATTTAATGATGTCTTAAATTCAAAAAATCTTTAGTTATGCATTATGCAGAAAATTTAAATATTGCCCGGCTGGGCTTGATTGACCATAAATTCCGCTCATTTCTCACTATGCTTGGGATCATTTTTGGAACTGCTTCAGTCATTGCCATGGTTTCTATCGGTGAAGGAGCCAAAAAACAGGCCATCGCAAAATACCAGGATCTGGGCATAAACAATATTATAGTTCGCGATAAAGATTTAACCGATCCTGAGCTTGAAGCGGTTAGAATGAAATTTTCGCAGGGGCTGTCACTAAAGGACGCAGAGGTAATTCGCGAGATTGTTCCAGGCGTGACCGATGTTGCTCCTCAGTCAGAAGCAAAAATGGAAGCAAAATATGCCGATAAATCATCTAAAGCAACAGTCATAGGAATAACACCGTCAATTCTTAAAATACTTAATTATCAGACTGATAAAGGTCAGTTTCTAACTGAAGATCATTATCAGCGGCAACTTAAAGTTTGTATTCTCGGCTCTGCTGTTGCCCGGACACTGTTCGGATATGACAATCCGATTTCCAAAAGCGTAAAATTAGGTGATCAGTGGTTTGAAGTTATTGGTGTAATGCAAAACAAAGCACTTTTTACCGAAACTGTAGGCGAACTGGCGGCACGCGACCTGAACAATGATGTTTATATTCCTCTCTCAACCTTCACCAGAAGGATCCCCAGGGATAATCAGTTTTCCAGTGAGGTAAAGCAGCTTACTGTTAAGCTTGATAAATCTGACCGGCTTGCGGAGTCAGCTGCAGTTATAAGGAGCATACTGATGCGGCGCCATTTCAGCAACGATGATTTCAGCATAATTGTTCCATATGAATTATTAAAGCAGGAAGAAAAGGAGCGAAGGATTTATAATCTTTTACTTGCTTCAATTGCCGCAATATCTTTAATTGTGGGTGGTATTGGCATAATGAACATAATGCTGGCATCAGTACTGGAAAGGACGAATGAAATTGGAATCAGAAGGGCAATCGGTGGCCGGAAGTCCGACATAATGAGCCAGTTCATCACAGAAGCCGTAGTTCTGAGCATCTCCGGAGGCATCATAGGGGTAATATTCGGGATATCTCTGTCGCTCGGAATATCTCTTGCAACGGATGTTAAGACAAGCATCACTTTGTATTCAATAATCATAGCTTTTGGCTTTTCTGTGATTGTCGGAGTTACATTCGGATATTTACCGGCAAAAAATGCAGCAAACCTGAAACCAATTGAGTCAATCCGGCACGAGTAAGGGCACAGAGCTCAGGCCACTGGGCACAGAGCACAGCAAGGGAAAAGGAGGGTAACCCAGTAACCAGTAACCAGTAACCAGTAACCAGTAACCAGCAACCAGTAACTAGTAACCAGTAACCAGTAACCAGTATACCAATGCATCACTTAAAAAAATCATTTTCAGTTGTATTGCTATTAATTTCAATTGCTCCATTGATTTTTTCACAGCAAATTTACAATCTTGATCTGGAGTCAAGTATTGAATTAGCTAAAGAGAGAAGTAAAACAATGCTTATGTTAAAGCAGAATATAAAGAAAGCATCCTTCGATCTGAAAGCGGCAACAAGCAGTCTTAAAACACATGTTAATATGAATCTTACAATCCCGCAGTACACTGAAACAGTGAATCAGTTTCAGGATAGCGCGGGGATTAGTTTTTACCCGGTGCGCCAGAACCAGCTGAGCAGCACTCTGACAATCAACCAGCCGCTTCCTACAGATGGTTTCCTGTATATTACTTCAGGGGCAGAAAGTTTTGCAGACTATTATGCACATGACCGGAATGCACAAATTTCCTCAAGCATAGGATTGCAGCAGCCTATAGCTGCATTCTTTGGCTATAACCAGTTGCAGATGGGATTTAAGCAGGCAAAACTTGCCTATGATCTGTCGTCGAAACAATTGAAGAGAGCAGAGCTTGATTTGGTTTACGATATAAGCCAGGCCTTTTTTAATCTGCTTTCCTATCATGAGCTCATGAATATTGCTCTGATGAATCTTAACAGACAACAGGAGGCGTATAATATTGCTCAAAACAAATTCAAAGCCGGTTTAATCCGTGAAGTCGAGGCGCTTCAGATGGAAGTTGATTTAAGCGAAGCCAGTAATAACTATGATATCAATAGCCTTGATTATTATGCACAGGTCTCCCTTTTTAAAGAAAAACTGGGTATCAACCTTACTGACAGCGTAGCAATTAAAAGCGACCTGAGTTACAACCAGGTATATGTCGACCCGGAGAAGGCTGTTGCTCTGGCGCTTGCAAACCGTCTCGAACTTAAAGAAAATGAGATACAGATAGAGTTGTCACAGATGGAGATAAAGAAACGAAAAGCTGCAGGAAGGATAAGTGGGAATATATTATTGAACTATAATTTTATCGGTGTCAATAAGAGTGACCTGGCGATACCGCTGGAATCATCTCTTGATTACTCATGGCAGAATATGATGAGCAGGCGGGGTAGTTTCGGTGTTGGACTCACCGTAAGTATTCCGATAATAGACTGGGGTGAGAACAGGGCAAAAGTTAACAGTGCACTGGCCTCTCTGAAAATAAATCAAATTCAGCAGGATGCAGATAAAGTTACCATAGAACGCGATATCCGCACAACTGTAAACAAGTTGCAGAATAATCTGAAGAGGTTGCAGTTGCTTGAGAAAAATGTTGTAGTAGCTGAAAAGAGCTTCGAAATTTCACGGCAGCGATATGCAAACGGGGATATTGACAGTCAGGCAATGGCTCTTGAGCGCGAAAGATTGAACATGGCATACCAGTCGCGGCTTGATTCATTCATAAATTATAAACTTCTCTTATCCGATGTAATGCGAAAGACTTTCTTCGATTTCGAGAAAAATGTTTCTATGATTGACCAATGACAAACGACACACGACACAAAGCAAAGCTTAAATATTGTTTTTCCGTGAGTCCTGCGTCGTGAGCCTTGAGTCCTATTTCTTTATCGAATCATAAATCGCCTGAAGTATCTCCGACCTGATATTCAATTTAGATAATTCCTCATTTTTTCTTGTAGGATAAACGCGGTTACATAGGAAAACATAAGATATATCGTACACGGGATCAACCCATACAAATGTTCCNNATCTTTTTGAGGAAGCTGTGAGTTATTCAGAAGAGGTTTATCAAAACCCAGTCCACGGCGGTTATTATTCTCAGGAAACTGAACCCGTGTGTAATCTTCCATAACATTTCTGCTGATAATTTGTTGTCCGCCATACTCACCCATCCTCCGGTAGAGCTCCATCAGTTTCATCAGATCATTAGCATTTGAGAACAAACCGGCATTACCTGATATTCCACCCTGCATGGCTGCGGCTTCATCATGAACTGTACCTTGTAAAAGCTGTTTCCTGAAAAGAGAGTCATACTCTGTGGGGACAATCCTGCTTAACGGAAATCTTTTGTAAGGATCAAAACCTATCTCCGAAGCTCCGATTTTTTTATAAATGCTGTCTGTTACAAAATCATACCATTTCTGTCCTGTTAGGTTTTCAATGATTTCAGGAGCAATAATGAAGGTCAGATCAGAATAAACATATTTCTTCTCACCGAGAGGGCTCTTTTTTATTTCTCTGAACATCTTTTTCCTGTAATTCTTGTTGATATACAGGCCTTGAGCCACTTCAAGAGGATACTTTTTTTCATATTCGTGACTATATATGTGAGGTTTGAATTTCCCATCTTTTTTTAATGTTTCTTTCCAGAACGGTATAAAAGGTGTTAGACCGGCCTGATGAGTCAGGAAATCTCTCATGCCTATATTTCCTTTATTTGTATTTTTGAAATCAGGAAGGTAAAATCCGAGAGTTTTGTCGGGCGAGAACTTCCCTTCACTGCTGAGTAGCATTAATCCTGCAAGAGTAGATGATATCTTGGTAACTGAAGCAAGATCGTAAAGATCATCTTCCCTGACAGCTATCCTGTTGTCATATGTCTGATAACCATAGGCTTTCTGAAAAACCACAACTCCTTTTCTGACAGCCATGACGACGCAACCAGGATATGCTTTTGCTTTTAGCCCGACATTTACAATGGAATCTATTTTAGTGTTTAGAATTTCTGATGACATGCCAACACTTTCAGGTATCCCATATTGCAGCCTTATATTTCCGGGAGTCATAATACCGTAATTAAAAGGCCATTTTTTATTTATGGTTACAGGAAGGATACCTCTGGCCCCAATGCCTCCGAAAATAAGCTGGGCTGAAAGATCTTCTGTGTATTCGTTCTCCTGATATGCCAGGATGAGCCCGTTTGCTTCCTGAAGAACTTCTAACTTATCAATTCCGTAAGGGTTTCCAAACCAGGTTATTATAGTTTTATTATTTTTAATCAGTTTTTCAAGGAACCCATTCAGTTCAGGTCTGATCCCGAATCCAAGATTAGGCCTTTGATCAAGATCAAAGACACCGGCAATTAATAAATCATACTGCGGGAGTTTTTTTAGCAGTTTATTCGACGCAGCAGAATCGGAAGGATCAATGAAAAAAAGATCAGCGGGATAGTATTCAGCAATCCTTTTCTGAAAATAAGAGACATCCTTCCTATTAATAGCAATTGTAGCAATTTTAAGATTCTTCAGATTTTTTATCGGAATAATATTCTGTTTATTATTCAATACGGTCAAAGCATTAGCATATAGCTCACGTATTAATGCTTTGGACATCATCGGAGATAGATCTTTGTCAATATTTTCCTTATTTACTGTCAGCAGTTTATTCAACCCCGACCAATATTTGAGTGCAAGCACTTTCCTGCACTTAAGAGCTACATCTTCAGTTGTAAGTTTTTTCATCGAAATATAGTTCTTTGTTTCCCTGATAGTAGCATCTACATCTGTAACGAATTCCGCTACATCGTTTCCGGCTTCAAGAGCTATGGCATCAGCCTCGCCGGGCTTGAAATATTTTGTTACAGCCTTCATCATCATTGCATCGGTGATAACTAATCCTCTGAATCCCAGCTCATTTTTCAGAAGATCATTAATGATTACGTAAGAAAGGGTGGAGGGCAGACCTGATGTTGCATCGAGTGACGGAAGATTAAGATGGGCAACCATTATGCTTCCGATCCCTTCACCGATCAGTTTTCTGAATGGGTATAGTTCAATACTGTCCAGCCTTGCACGGGAATGAGTTATTAATGGTAAGTCAAGGTGGAAATCAACATTTGCATCACCGTGACCAGGAAAATGTTTCCCGGTAGCTAAAATACCATTGTCCTGCATCCCTTTCATATACATAATGCTTTTCGATGCTACCTTTTCCCTGTTCTCCCCGAATGAACGATAATTTATAACAGGGTTATGGGAGTTAACATTTATGTCAAGAACAGGAGCGAAGTTTACCTGCATTCCAAGTCTTTTGAACTGCAATGCCACAGCTTTTCCAAATTGGTAGATCAGGGAATCATTTTGGATTGCGCCCATTGTCATCTGATAAGGAAATCTGTCAACATTTTCAAGCCTCATGCCTGTTCCCCATTCGGCATCCAGTGATATTAGCAACGGTACCTTCGAAATCTTCTGGTAATAATTGGTCAGTTCTGCTTGTTTTGAAGCTGTTCCCTGGAAGAAAACAATCCCACCGACACCATATTTTCTTATTATATCACATATTTCAACTTCGTGAGATATGTCACTGTTGGAATAACCGGCGATCCAGATACATTGTGCTATCTGCTGATCAATTGTAAGTGTCTTCATCACCGAATCAACCCAGGGATGGTTCATATATTTCAGAAATGGAGGGTCTGATTGTTGAGCTAAAAATTTATTACTTACAAGTAATACTGTTAATACCAGATAAAAAGACCTTGCTGATTTTTTTAAACTCATGTTAAATCGTAATTTGATAAAGGATGAATAGATAATACTGAATATTCAATCATCTCAAAAGTAACATATTTATATCTGAAAATTTGACTGTTTTTCCCGCAGATTTTGCAGATCGGCGCAGAAATTTCCTTTTAATCTTCGTAAATGAGTGAGATCAGCGTGAAACATTAAAAATCCGCTTTAATTGCTATTTTTACAGATAATATTTGTTCTCATTTATGGCAAAAAGCAGAGGCAGGTTGGTTTCTCTGGATATCTTCAGGGGACTAACAGTAGCTTTCATGATTATAGTAAATAATCCGGGCAACTGGGATTATGTTTATTCTCCTTTGAGGCATTCAAAATGGAATGGATGCACACCAACCGATCTTGTCTTCCCATTCTTCCTGTTTATTGTCGGCATATCAACATGGTATTCACTTAAGAAATATGGTAATGAGCTTAATGGCAACTCCATTCTAAGAATTTTCAGACGCTCCTTAACAATCTTCGCCGTTGGATTATTCCTGACAATCTTTCCCCATTTCGTAAGAGATTATTCAACACTCAGAATTATGGGAGTCCTCCAGCGTATAGCTGTGGCTTATGGGTTAAGTGCATTGATCTGTCTCGCAATTAAGAGAGAATATCTCTGGATAGTCATAGCAGGCCTTCTACTCATTTACTGGGGATTACTTGCATTCTTTGGTGGGGCTGATCCCTATAGTCTTAGTGGAAATTTTGCACTTAAAGCAGATGTTGCTATTCTGGGCAAGAACCATCTCTATACCGGATTTGGAATTCCATTTGANNCCAGAGGGATTGCTTAGTACGATTCCTGCGGTATGTACTGTTATCATAGGTTATTATATCGGAGGCTTGGTAGGTAAGGGGGTCGCAAATGGGAAAACAGTAATCAAGATTATACTATTAGGTGCTGCGGCTATAGGGTTGGGATATTTATGGAACATGATTATTCCTATTAATAAACCTTTATGGACAAGTTCATATGTTTTATTTACTGCCGGAATAGCAATGGCTGTATTTGCAATTATCTATCTCATATCGGATGTTCTTAAGTTTCAGTCCCTTGGAACATTCTTTATGATTTTTGGTACAAATGCCCTATTTTCCTATTTTCTGGCCGGGATATGGATTAAAATTCTTTTATTAATTCAGATAAAATCCGGCATGGGAAAGGTTAGTCTTTATACCTGGTTTTACGAAAAAGCATGTGTTCCTATAGCCGGCCATCTTAATGGCAGTCTGATGTTTGCTTTCATTCAGATGTTGCTAATCTGGGGTGTTGCATTAATCCTTTACAGGAAGAAGATTATGATCAGGTTATGAAGACAAAAGACAAAAGACAAAAGACAAAAGTAAAGAAGGATAAAAAGATAAGGTAAGAGACTGCAAGACCGCAAGACAAAAAGTAAATTGATGAGTGAAATAGACATATTATCAGATGGATACAAGGAATTATTCGGAGTATCCGATATTAAAATAACTTCCTTGCCACAATCAGGTTCCGACAGAAAATATTTTAGAATAACGTCCGAAAATAAAAGTGTTATAGGTGCACATAATCCAAACCTGGAAGAAAATGAAGCTTTTATCGGATTTACGAAACATTTCATTTCCTTGGGACTTCCTGTACCGGAAATCTTCGGATATCTTCCTGACAAATTCATCTATTTTCTTAAGGATCTTGGGGATATAAACCTCTTTACATGGCTGCAGCAAAAAAATGCTGATAGTGGTTTTGATACTGAAGCTGAAGATAAATATCGTAAAATTCTTGACATATTGATCCAATTCCAGATTAAAGGAATAGATGGTTTGAATCTCAATCTATGTTATCCGCATAGAAGCTTCGACAGGCAATCGATGATGTGGGATATGAATTATTTTAAATACATGTTTCTTAAACTTGTTGCGGTACCTTTTAATGAACGGAGATTGGAACATGATTTTAATTTGCTCGCTGACTTTCTGCTTAAAACGCGTCAGGATTATTTTCTTTACAGGGATTTTCAGTCGGCAAATGTTATGCTGGTAGGTGGGGAACCATGGTTCATTGATTATCAGGGTGGAAGAAAAGGTGCGCCGCAGTACGATGTCGCCTCGCTCTTGTTTGATGCTAAAGCTCATATCCCTGAGAAATCACGTGAGAAGCTTCTTGAATATCATATATATAATTTTTGTTCCGTATCAGGTGAGAGTAAATCAGAATTCAGGGGTTATTACGCCGGTTTCAGTATGATCAGGCTTATGCAGGCTCTTGGTGCTTTCGGATTCAGAGGTCTGTACGAGAAGAAACCTACTTTTATCGGAAGTATAGTTCCGGCAGTTAAACTTCTTATACAATTAATTGATTCAGAACAACTTCCAGTAATAACTACAGAATTGTTCAAGACCGTCAGATTAATACCCGGCGTTCAGATATATAATGAATTAGAGAAGAATCAATAACATGATTGAAAGGCAACAGGCAACAGGCAAAGGGTAAGTATATGAAAGCAATGATCTTTGCTGCAGGATTAGGCAAACGGCTTGGGAATATAACAGAAAGTATTCCAAAAGCTCTTGTTGATATCAATGGAAAAACTGTTCTTCAGACGGCGGTGGAGAAATGCTCTGCATACGGATTTAAGGATATAATTATAAATGTACACCATTTTGCTGATATGGTTGAAGATGAGGTTAGGAGGCTTAATAAAATTGGATTTAGAATCTCTGTTTCCGATGAGAGAGATAAACTTCTTGAAAATGGAGGAGGTCTTTACAAGGCACGTCATTTTTTTGGAAAAGATCCTTTTCTTCTTTACAATGTAGACATAATATCTGATCTTAATCTTTCTGTTTTGTACAGGTTGCATCTTGAAAAGAAGGGTCTGGCCACATTGGCAGTAAGACATCGTCCAGGGAAACGATTTCTGCTTGTTGATAAGGAAGGTCAGCTGCGGGGATGGCGTAATATATCCACAGGGGAACAGATTCTGACAGGAGATACGGAAGATGGGCTTTCTGAAATAGCATTTTCAAGTATGCATATTGTTGAGCCGGAGATTTTTAATTATATGAGTGAGGGAATTTATTCAATGGTTACCCTGTATCTTAATCTGGCCGCAGAACATAATATT
The DNA here is from genome assembly GCA_003141495.1 of Bacteroidales bacterium. Classification (GTDB taxonomy): domain Bacteria; phylum Bacteroidota; class Bacteroidia; order Bacteroidales; family VadinHA17; genus LD21. The sequence continues at coordinate 2,511 of PLMC01000117.1, read as the reverse complement.
TATACTTTAGAACACGATGAAGGCTACTGGATAGACGTGGGAACTCCAGAAAGCCTCGCCTATGTTAGAAAATTACTTAAAGCTTCCAGAAAGTACGGGTAAAGATCGTAAATAATGTAATAATCTCTAGTCTTCCGATTATCATCAAAAGACTCAGTACAACCTTACTGATATCGGGTAATCCGGAAAAATTGCTCATAGGTCCTATGCTTCCAAGACCAGGACCTATCCCTGCCATACATGTCGCTGTTGAGCTTGATGCAGTGATCGGATCAACACCGGTTATGACAATTATAATCGTTCCAAGCACAAATATAAACAAGTACAGAACCACAAACGAAAGTATTGAAATATTGGTGTTTTCAGCTACGATTTTACCATTTAGCTTTATAAAGGAAATAGATTTTGGATGATTAAGTTTGACAAAGATATTTTTGATGTTTTTAATAACAATTAAATGTCTGGCCATCCTTATCCCACCTCCTGTAGAACCGGTACTGGCACCTGAAAACATCAATAGGAAGATAAGGAGAAGCGCTGTTCCGGGCCATAGTAAATAATCGGTGGAGGTAAATCCCGTACAGGTAATTATTGATATAACCTGGAAAAATCCGTCCCTGAATGATTCCTCAAATGTTCTTATAGAATTTACATGCAGAATAATAGTGGCAATAGCACCTGCAATTATTACCACTGCAAAATAGAACCACAGTTCTTCATTTTGCCTGACCTTTGTGAAGTTTAGCTTAACAATATAGTAATAGATAACCTGGCTTGTACCTGCGAGGAACATAAATATCATAACAACATATTGACTGTAAGATGAATAATACGCCAGGCTGTTATGTTTTGTGGAAAAACCTCCGGTGGAAACAGTACTAAAAGAGTGACAGATACTATCAAAAAGATTCATATCGCCCATATTAAGAAGCACTGTTTCGGCCAGAGTCAGTCCGAGATAAATAATTAATACCCTGAATACTATTGCCCTGTTTTTTGGATGAATCTTCTCTTTCGGGGATGATCCAAGACCGAAGAGCTGATACCCGGTTGCCCTGATAGATGGTAGGATTATTATCAGTATTACAAGCATCCCTATCCCGCCAATCCAGTGTGTTAAGCTTCTCCAGAAAAGAATTGAATAGGGTAGCATCTCTACATTTTTCAAAATAGATGAACCGGTTGTGGAAAATCCTGAAGTGGATTCAAAGAATGCATCTATAAATGAAGGGATAGTCCCGCTTATCATGTATGGCAAAGCACCTAATAATGAAAAAATAATCCACGAAAGCGTAACTGCCAGAAATCCATCTCTGTTGCTGAATTTTTGCGAATCAGCCCCTCGGGAAATGAAATAAAATATTGCTGAGAAAAGGAAAGTTATTACTGCTGACCATAAGAAAGGACCAGGAGATTCCTTATAGATGAAAACAACAGGTAAACAGAAAAGATACGATATTGTCTCCGTCAAAAGGATCCTGCTTAATATCCGTATAATCAGCAGAGGATTGATCAGCTTCATACAAAGGTTAAAGTGTTTAGGAGTTACAAATATAGTTAGAATTAGGTTTATTCCGTATCTCCTGTGATCATCATCAAACCAATATCATTTTGTATGACTGAAGGCCATTGATTGGTCATTTTAAAATCTTATATTTGGATCAGTAAATAAATTTTAGAGTGATTATATTATTCCGTTTATAGTAATAAATATATGGGAAAAGTTCTGTTAATCGGTGCCGGTGGAGTCGGCACAGTTGTTGTTCACAAAATGGCTTCTCTGCCACACGTTTTTACAGAAATCATGTTAGCCAGCCGGACAAAATCAAAGTGCGATGCCATAGCCGGCAAAATTGGGAAGGACAATATTACGACTGCCCAGATTGATGCTGATAAGGTTCCGGAATTGGTAAAACTCATAAATTCTTTTAAACCGGATATCGTTGTAAATGTTGCATTACCTTACCAGGACCTTCACATAATGGATGCCTGTCTGGAAACTAGTGTCGCCTATCTCGATACGGCTAACTATGAGCCTCTTGAGGAGGCAAAATATGCGTACGGATGGCAATGGGCTTATATTGACAGGTTCAAGAAGGCCGGGATCACCGCAATTCTTGGGTGCGGCTTTGATCCTGGTGTGACATCCATTTATACTGCCTATGCCGCAAAACATCATTTTGATGAGATACATTATCTTGATATCGTTGATTGCAATGCTGGCGATCATGGAAAACCTTTCGCCACAAATTTCAATCCTGAAATCAATATCAGGGAAGTTACACAAAAAGGTAAATACTGGGAAAACGGGAAATGGATCCTGACTAACCCCCATGAAATCCATAAACCGTTGAATTATCCGGATATTGGTCCAAAAGAATCGTATTTAATATATCATGAGGAACTTGAATCGCTTGTTAAAAATTTTCCTACTATTAAAAGGGCAAGGTTCTGGATGACGTTTGGTCAGGAATATCTCACTCATCTGCGCGTCATTCAGAATATCGGTAT
>PLMC01000072.1 GCA_003141495.1 Bacteroidales bacterium | reverse complement strand
CTCCCGCTAAAGGAGAAACAATTATAATACAGGGCAGTTAATCAGATTTTTAATTATCATATGTTTCAGCAGATCTGTACATCAAATGTACATTGTCTTTATGCGTTGGCCTGATGTGTTAACAGGCCTTTTTGGTAACGAACAGGGAATTTTTCCAAACCACAGTCCTGTATAAAATATTTCTTAACTTTAGTGCCCTATTATTTAACTCCTTAATTCCAATAAAATGAAAACAAAAATTGCCAGATTCTTTTTTCTGATTCTCATCTGTTTTGCCATAATAGCTTTCGTGCCTGGCAGTGATACTGCAAAAAAACCTTCTTACCTCGACACAGCTTATTCTTTCCGTGAAAGGGCAGCTGACCTTATTTCGAGGATGACACCTGAAGAAAAGCAAAGCCAGTTAGGTAATACCATGCCTCCTATTCCCCGTTTGGAAATTAATAAATACGATGTCTGGGGTGAAGCCCTGCATGGAGTATTGGGTAGGAACAATAACAGCGGGATGACAGCAACCTCATTTCCAAATAGTGTTGCAGTTGGAGCCACGTGGGATCCTGAATTGATCAAGCATGAAACTTCAGTCATCGGAGATGAGGCCAGAGGTTTCAACCATGATCTCATTTTTACTCTTACCTACTGGTCTCCTGTTGTTGAACCAGTCCGCGATCCAAGGTGGGGAAGAACCGCGGAATCATTNNTTATCTGAAAGCAGTACCTTGCGGGAAACATTACTTCGCTAATAATTCAGAGTTTAATCGTCATACAGGAAGTGCTGATATGGATGACAGGGACATGAGAGAGTTTTATCTCCTTCCATATAGAACGCTTATTGAAAAAGATAATCTTCCGGCAATTATGACAGCTTATAGTTCCGTAAATGGCGTCCCGATGTCGGCCAGTAAATTTCTTGTTGACACAATTGCCAGGAAAACATACGGGCTAAATGGATATATAACAGGAGATTGTGGCGCAATATCCGATATAATAGCCGGACACCACTATTCTAAAAGTAACTCAGAAGCAGCAGCGCTGGGGTTGAAATCAGGAGTTGATACAGATTGCGGCGGCGTTTACCAGTCAAGCGCTCTCGATGCAATAAAAGAGGGTTTGATCACTGAGGATAATATGGATCTGGCCCTGATCAATATATATACAATAAGGATGAGGTTGGGCGAATTTGATCCTAAAAACATAGTAACCTATGCAGGTATCAAACCTGGTATAATTAATGACCCCTCTCATAATGATCTCGCAGTTGAAATTGCAACTAAAACACCAGTTCTGTTAAAGAATAATGTTGTTGCCAAAACAGGCAGAAAAGCATTGCCTCTCAATGCAAATGATATAAAAAAAATAGCTGTATTAGGGCCGCAAGCGGGAAAGGTTGAATTAGGAGATTATTCAGGAGAAGCTGAACCNNGAACCGGCCTTTAAAATTACACCTCTGGCAGGAATTAAGAATTATATTGAAAAGAATAAAATAAATGCTGAAATAGTATATAGTTCAGGTGGAAATACTACAAGAAGAACCGATTTCTTTACCATGATCAGTTTTTCAACTGTTATTAATGGTGGGGCTGTTAAGGAATATGATGCAACAAAATTCGATGCTTCTGCAAAGGGTTTAATTACATCCGCACGGTTTGGGCAGCCTTCCATAAGAGGAATCAAGGATGGCGACTGGACATTGTATAATAATGTTGATATTACCAATGTAGATTCAATAAGATTCAATATGACTGTTTCCGGTAATGGTGGATTACTCGAAGTAAGGGTTGGTTCTGCAACAGGTAATATCCTTGCTTCACAAAAAGTTGCCGGTAGTCAGCAAACCGGAGGATTTGCAGGTTTTGGAAGATCAAAAATTGTTCCGGTTAAAATTAATACACTAGGTATTGCAGGACCGCAAACCATTGTCCTTGTTTATCATGAACCGGAAGTACAGGCCACAGATAAAGAAACTCTTGACATGGCTGCTTCTGCAGATGTTGCAGTTGTTTTTGTTGGCACTGATCAAACAACGGGAAGAGAAGAATCTGACAGGTTCTCAATAACTTTACCAGGTAATCAGTATGAACTGATTAAATCAGTAGCTGCTGTTAATCCAAATACCATTGTTGTAATGCAGGGAATGGGGATGGTTGAAGTTGAACAATTCAAAAATAATCCAAATGTTACTGGTATTATCTGGACCGGTTACAACGGTCAGGCACAGGGTACAGCAATGGCTAAGATCTTATTTGGCGAAGTAAATCCGGGTGGGAAACTGAATGTTACCTTCTATAAATCTTTAAATGACCTTCCTGAGTTCACAGATTATACATTGAGAGGTGGAGCTGGAAAGAACGGCAGGACCTACTGGTATTTTAACAAGGACGTTTCCTATGAATTCGGATACGGACTTTCTTATACCACATTCGGGTATAGCAATTTCGCTATCAGCAAGAGTGCAATTACTCCAAATGATAAGATAACGGTTGATGTAGATGTGAAGAATACAGGCGCAGTCGACGGAGATGAGGTAGTACAAATTTACGTCAGAACTCCCGACAGTCCTGCATCACTCGAAAGACCTATAAAGAGGCTTAAGGGATTCCAGAGAGTAACGATACCGGCAGGTCAGACAAAAACAGTATCGATAAACATTGATTGTGCAGATCTGTGGTTCTGGGATACAAAGAATAAAAGGATAATGTTCGATCTGGGCAAATACATATTTGAGATCGGAGCATCATCAAAAGACATTAAAGGCAGCGTAGAGGCCAGCATGAGTGGCACATATGCCCCGGTATTGAAAACTGTTGTCGCTGAATGTGGCAAGGTAGTTTTCAGACCAGGCAATACAGCTCAGACAAGTGTAACAGCATCAATGTCGGACGACAGCTTCTTTAATATCAGGAATGCACAGTTAACCTATAAGAGCAATAATCCGGAAGTAGCGAGTGTTGATAATAAGGGAATGGTGACAGCGAAGGGAGTTGGAACAGCAACTATATTCGCATATGTTACAGTCAATGGGAAAACCTTATCGAACAGTTATTCTCTTAAGGTAATGCCTGATCTGAGACCGGCAGCAGTTACTGTTAACGGAAAGAATATTACAGGTTTCAATCCTGCCGTTAAAGCTTACAGTTATCTCCTGGAAGGTGCAACAACTACTCCTGCTGTCGGTGCGACTGCCGCTGGTGCAAATGTTTCAGTTGATGTTGCACAGGCCAGTGGGGTACCGGGGAACGCAACTGTAACTCTGACTGATAATGTCACAGTTGAGAAGAATATTTATATCGTGAACTTCGGGACAAAGTCTGTGAGCGATGAATTCAATAGCGGCACTCTGGCTAAGCAATGGAGCTGGGTAAGGGAAAATGCTTCAAACTGGAGTCTTTCAAAAAAATCCGGATCCCTGTTAATCACCAGCGAAAAAGGTGATATTGTTTCGTCAAATAATAATGCGATGAACATTCTTCTGCAAAGTGCTAATACTGACTGGACAATTGAATCAAAAATGGTATGCTCAAGAAAACCATCAGGAGCCCAGAATGCCGGAATTCTGGCATACCAGGATGACGATAATTTTATAAAACTGGTTTACAAGGCCAGTAATGCAAGATTTGGAATGTTCGGTCCCGGTGGAACAGGAGTTCAATCCGGCACAGTGGACATGGTAATAGAAAAGGATGGTTACCAGAAATCCGGAGCAACTCTTAGTATGGCAGATATAATAAAAGATGACAATACTCTGGTTCTGAAGCTTGAGAAAAAAGGCAGTCTTTATTCTGCATCCTGCTCATCGGATGATAAAAATTTCACAACAATTGGTACAGCAGACATTATATTAAAGGATGTGAAAGCCGGAATGATAGTCTGTGACGGTGTTGCTCCGGCCAGAGGTGGTTTCCCCGGGATGGAACAGCCAACCAATCAGCCCCAGCCACCATTTGAGGTTGCATTCGATTATTTCCACATTGTCAATAAAGGCTTGAAGTAAGTCCTGATATTGAATCGTTTATCGAATATTATGAACTGATTTCATTTCAGACATTTATGTTAATCCCCTGATAAACATTTTGCCAGGGGATTTATTCACCCTATCAGTATAGTTCACTTGTTCTGAAGGGAGATGCAGGTAACCCTTCTTTGTTGTACAAATTTGGCCTGAGTGGATTATTTTCCCATGCATATCTTACGGCAACCGGATTGATAACCTCATCATTCCAGACAATAATTTTATCTTTCACAATTTTTGCTTTAGCCGGAGAATATTCGTTGTCAACTCCGCATATATCAGAGTGTTGACCTGCCCCCGGCTGGCGCCGAGGGTTATTCATATTTAGCCACATTCGTGGCTATAATATTTTTAATTAAAATCACTTTTACAAACAAATCAAACCATCACTCGATTATTCTCGGGGAAAAGATCCACCAAAAATCAGAATATGTTATTATAATCAATATTATATCTATTCCAGCTTATAGAAGAGATGTGTATAAAGGGTAGTCCCCCAAGGAGGGAGGGGCCAGGTTGAGCGAAGGCCACCGCGGCAGTCTGGCTCCTTCGCTAAAATTGCCTAATAGGCAATTTTTTAACGCTCGGCCCCCCTTGGGGGAAAATGAAAGGGGGTAAAAGTCTAGGAAAAACAACATAAAATTTGTTACCAAAATTGTGAAGTATTACACTGGAGACAGTATCGTTCTTTATTGAGTAAGGAAAAGAAGACAGGCGTACGATAAAAAAAGGGGGAATACTCACTGGTATCCCCCCTCCATTTTTTACATAATGTCAAGATAACATTACATTACTAAAAATGTAATCTGATTCCTATGCATTAATTGTAAGCGGCATTTTGATCGCACAATTTGTTTTTCAACAACTCGTCCGTTGGAATCGGCATATCCATCTTTAGAAGAACGAAATCAAAAGCACGGTAAGTATGATATGTATCTTGTACCCGAGCGTCAGTGTTCGGATAACCTACCCCTTTTGGATAATTGATGTTGATATGATCCTCAATAAACCCGGAACGAATCATATCCTGAGCAAGACACCATTCAGCATTGAATTCCTTACGACGTTCCTGGCCCAGGGCTACCAACCATACCGGAGAAGCAAAACCTTTAGTAGCTTTTAACTGTGTATAATAAGTCTGTGCATCAGGAACAGTTACTGTTGCTGTATTGAATGGGAGAGGATAAGTGGTAGGTTTCACAATATCCGTAGCGCCGTTCCCGATAAAGAATTGAGCCATGTTTTGATAATAAGGAAGGTAAGTAGCAGTTAAAGCAGCTGTCTTACCAACTTCCTGATTACCCCAGGCACGGTCACGAATTTGATTAATATAGCCCCATGCGGTTGCATCATTGGCACCATTCAAATGGAACAGGCATTCTGCGCGGTCTAATAAAACATTTGAATAACGTTTGTAATAAATCTGTTGAGGGGCCCATGGTGCTTGATAGTTTGCACGGGTTGTACGGAAATATTTTAAAGTCCAGATGGAAGGAGCAGCTTCACCACTCATTAAGAAATGATAATGAGTATTTAATGAATCACCAACTGAATAATTTACCTGATTATATGGATTATAACCATAACCAGTGCCTTTGGCAGATTTCCATAAAGGATCAATATTTGTTATTTTACCGGTAACAGCTGAAGCTTCACGACGTTTATCGCCTGGTTCATAACAACTCCACCATTCCCATGAAAGGTACAAGGTACCCCATCCACCTACAGATGGAGGAGCTACATAATGGATCATCCAGTTGTGAGCCTGGGATAGATTGGACCATTGGTTCCACATCGAACCTTCGTCAAGAACTTCTTCCCAGATACATTCTTTTGTCCAGACAGCTCCCGGATCATACAAAGTGGTGAAAGAAGCATTTAATGCGTATTTACCACTATTGATTACTTGTAATAAAGCATCTGATGCTAATTGGTAGTTAGCTTGAGCTTGATCAGGAACACGATATGCTTTCCACATATAAGCTTCGCCAAGGTATGAAAGAGCAAAACCTTTAGCACAACGTCCATACTGTGTGTCCATTGGATCCCAGTCAAGTTCATCAACTGCTGCTGTTAAATCAGCAATGATGAAATCCCACATTTCTGTGAAATCTTTTGCACGGGCTTTTTGCGGAGTGTTAATATAGTTTTCTCCAGTTGCCAGCATAGGTACACGACCGAAAGCTTTTGCCAGCCACATATAATAGAAAGCACGTATGCACCTGGCCTGACCATCAAGCGAAGTTTTTACAGCAGAAGTAATTTTATCTGCTGTAGCAAGACCGGCGAGAAAATCGTTGCAACGGGAAATTGCTGTATAGGCCTGTTGCCAACCGCCCAATAGTTCCGGGCTACCGGGAACCCAGGCTTGCTGGTTCCAGTCTTTGTCCCATCCTGTTGCCTGCGTATCCATTGTTGGGTGGCCACCAATAAACAAGTTCGGTTTAATACCCCAGTCTCCGTCGATACTTGTCGGAAGCATCATAGTGTAGCAACCAACTAGACCAGCCTTTGCATCAGCGTCCGACTTAAACATTTGATCGGCAGCCAGAATGGAATAGTGATCAACCGACAAATAGTCCTTTTTGCAGGAGGTTATCCCTAACAG
>PLMC01000082.1 GCA_003141495.1 Bacteroidales bacterium | reverse complement strand
TTTTTATAGTTTACACTGAAAAAATTAAATGCCTTAAAAACCTCATTTGTGATCTTCTTATCGGTAGTCAGGAGAAGGAGATCCGTATATACCCGAGCAGTGTCTTCATTAAAATTGCCAGTGCCTACAGCCGCATATCGTTGAGCTACATCATTCTTAAGACGTGTTATGAGACAAAGTTTTGAATGCACTTTTAATCCGGGCACTCCATAAATTACCTTAACACCTTCCTCGCGAAGTTTATTGCCCCACAGAATGTTGGCTTCCTCGTCGAAACGGGCCTGCAGTTCAACTACCGTTGTCACTGATTTCCCGTTTCTGACGGCATTTAAAAGAGCATTGATGACGCTCGAGTTCCTGGCAAGTCTGTAGAGAGTTATCTGAATGGATGTTACATAAGGATCAATTGAAGCTTCCCTGAGGAGGTCTATAAAATGGTCGAAAGGGTGATATGGGAAAAACAACATGATATCTTTCTTCTTTATCGCCGATAAGATACTCCTGCCTGCCTGAATATCACGGTGTGGAATTGGAATAAGCGGTTCACTAAATAATTTCTTCTTACCCGGATTCGGAAAATTCATGAAATCTTTAAAATTGTGGTACCTGTTACTTGGTATAGTAACATCATCCGGTCCAAAATTCAATTTTTTAGTAATGATTTTCAGAAGATCCTGAGGAATGGTGCGATCGTAAATAAAACGAACGGGTGTACCCCTTTTGCGTTGTTGTAAGCTTTTTGAAAGTTTATCAATATAGCTTTCAGATATATCATCTGCTATCTCAAGTTCAGCATCTTTTGTAAGTTTAATGGTATAGGCGGAAATATCGTCAAAATCGAATATAAAGAATATCTCCTTTAACCCAAACCGGATTACATCATCCAGGAAAATAATATACTTACCATCATCTTTTTCAGGAAGTATTATAAATCTGGGTAACACATTAGATGGAATCTCAAGAAGAGCATATCTACGTTTCTGGGTATCAGTTTTTGCCAGGTAGATTGCAAGGTAGATTGCATCATCAGTAAGATTAGGCAGACTGGTCTCCTTTTCAATTAAAAAAGGCATGATCCTGGTTCTTACCTCTTTATGGAAGTATTTTCTTACATATTCAGCTTGTTCCTGGTTAAGCTGTTTCTCATTTATAATATGAGTATTATACTTTGCCAACTCATGAAGAAGTCCGGTAAAAATCTTTTCAAATTTTTCATTATGGGCAAGAACAATTTCCTGAATTGTCTTTAGAGTTGTTTTTGGATTGTATCCAAGTATTTCCTTTGACCTGGAACCAAACATCGACATCCTTTTAAGAGTCGCAACCCTCACCCTGAAGTATTCATCAAGGTTGTTGGAATAAATACCAAGAAACTTAAACCTTTCCAGAAGGGGCACCTCCTTGTTTTCAGCTTCCTGCAGAACACGTTCATTGAACGACAACCAGCTGATCTCCTTCGGAATGTATCTTTTATTCATAGTATTTTTTCGGGTATCAGAAAATATTCCATCTTACCATTATTGCGACTGATCTCCGACCAGGTCATGATATTGAAGGAGATACAGACTACCCCGCTTTTAGGAATAAATTCACAACCTTCCTTACACAGGTTATTTGCTATCTGAGTAAAAGAAGGGTTATGACCAAAAAGGGTTACAACGTCTATGTCTTCCTTGATAACTGAAAGTATAGCAGGAAGATTCTGCAGGCTCATTTTATAATAAAGATTACTGTTAACGAGGATATCGTCAGCTGCAATACCATATTCACCTGCAAAGATTACAGCTGTTTCAAGAGCCCTGAAAGCCGGGCTTGTCAGAATTGTACCGGGAGATTTTTCTTTTTCCACAAGCTTGCGGGCCATAAGTCTCGAAATGACTTTTCCCTTCAGTGTCAATGATCTTTCGAAGTCAGAAATCTCAGAGGAATCATCTTCTGCTCTTCCATGCCGGACCAAAATTAACCTTTTCATTCTTCCTGTTCAAGTGAATAGCAAATGTGTGTTAAAGAATCAGATACCGAAACATGTACCCATTTTCTGTGACTGTATTACAAGGGGATCTTTTGGATCCACAAGTTTTGTTTTTCCGGAAACTTCAGAAAGGGGAACTGATACAATTTCTGTATTTTTAAGTGCAACCATTTTGCCAAAGTCTTGTTCTGCAATCAAATCAGCCGCAGCCGAGCCATATCTTGTTGCAAGTACGCGGTCCATAGGAGAGGGAGTACCTCCTCTCTGAATGTAACCCAACACTGTCTCTCTTGTTTCCAGGTCTGTCAGTTCATTAATTCTTTTGCTTAAAGACTGAGCAGATGAACAACTGTCCTTGATCGGATTCTTAATACCTTCTGCAACAACAACAATTGAATACTGTTTGTTCTCACTGACACGGCGAAGAAGATATTCCGCAACCTTCTTGTCATCGTATTGAATTTCTGGAATCAAAATAACATCTCCTCCCCCCGCTATACCGGAATATAACGCTATCCAGCCGGCATTGTGTCCCATCACTTCAATAATCATTATCCTCTTATGGGAATTGGCAGTTGAATGTAGCCGATCGATAGCCTCGGTCGCGATATTTACAGCTGAATCGAATCCGAAGGTTAGGTCGGTGCCCCATACATCATTATCAATTGTTTTGGGAATGCCAATAACATTAAGACCTTCCTGCGAAAGTAAATGCGCTGTCTTAATAGTTCCGTTTCCTCCAATACAAACCAGACAATCGAGATCCATTTGTTCATAATGCTCTTTTATCAAAACCGGCTTGCTTATTTCGTTCTTGCTTTTTCCGTTGCTCTTAAATGGCTTTTCTCTTGAGGTTCCCAGAATTGTACCTCCTAAAGTTAGTATTCCTGATAGTGCTGATTCGGTAAGCTCATTGTATTCCTTATTGATCATACCTGTAAAACCATCGCTGATGCCAATCACTGTCATACCATACTTGACAATTGCTGTTTTACCTATACCCCTGATTGCTGCATTGATACCCGGACAATCACCTCCGGCAGTAAGAATCCCAATCCTTTGTCCTCTGGTTATTTTACTCATTATAATCTCTTAAGATTTAGTTTAAAGCAAATTTAACTCTTTATATGTAGATTGAAGTTAATATATTGTCACAAATATTTAGATTTACTCTGAATCCAATATATGTAACACTTTTTATTTCCCGCTGATCTCGCTGATTTTCGCGGATTAAAATCCGATCTATACTAATCTGTATAAACTTTCGTGAAATTCCATTATAACCCATTTACTTTCCTATAAATAGAATGGGAAATCTCGTTGGAATTAAAGTTGACTAATAAACCAAGTTTAATTCCTGTTAATTTCAAATAAGTCAGTACTTGTTTATGATGAACTTCTGCAATATTTTCAACAGATTTAATCTCAATAAGGACTCTCTTTTCAACTATTATGTCAGCTCTAAAACCCAAATCGAGTTTAATGTCGCTGTATACAACTGGAATCGGAACCTGAGTTTCTGCAACAAGATTTATTTTCTTTAATTCGAAGACAAGAGCTGCTTCATAAACGGATTCCAGCAATCCAGGACCTAATAAATTATAAACTTTGAAAATACAGCCTCTGATTTTAAAGGAAATATCATTTTCTTCCATAAGAATTGATTTGTAATTAATAAATTTTTGTTTCCTGCTGATCTCGCTGATGTTCGCAGACTAAAATTTAATGATCTGCGCTAATCTGCGCTAATCTGCGAAATCTGCGGGAAAAATATTTTTTGAAAACAGCGAGACATCTAAAATACAAAACATGATGTCAATAATCAACTTTTTCAATCCGATAATTGAGAAAAAGCAATTAAAAATTTATTAATTCCTTGACGTTTTAACCAGATTAATTTTATTGTCTAACTTTATAGAATTCAGTTAATAATCAAAAGAGAATTATTATGGAACTGGATTATGTGAAATTGAAGGAAATCAAACCGGCTCTTGCGGGATATATCAGGGAATCACAGTTTTTACTGAAGAAATCGGCAATACCTGATGAGAAAACAGTCCATGATGTTCGTGTTCTGATGAAGAAATCAAGAGCGTTACTGAAACTGACTGCTCCTCAGCTGGTAGAAACATATCACGACAGGAATATCACATCCTTGAAGGAAGTTGGAAGAATAATGAGTTCCTGGCGCGAAACATCAGTACAAAGAAAAACCCTTAAGGAGTTGAGGGAAAAATATCCGAATATTTTTTCCCGGCTGAATGAAAATCCAATACTCAAACTTTTACTCGATAAACATAGACCCATAACAGAAGATCCTGATAAGCTAAAAACAGCACTGGAACAAATTGATACTCTTTTGACTAGTACAGGCCATCGGATACGATTTCAGTCAATGAATAAAATAGACCCCAGGCTTCTTATTAAAGAACTCGAGATTTCATATAATGTGGTTATGGATATTTATCTTTCATGCAGGAATAATCTGAAACCGTTAATGTTGCATAAATTCAGAAAAAAAACCAAGGATTTTCTTTTTCAACTTTACATTTTCAGACCGTTAAATCCTGCTGTAATAAAGACACTTGAAAAAAAACTTGACAGTATGACGCAAAACCTTGGAAAGTTCAATGACCTTACACAAATTATAAGAGCTCTGGAGTACAATTATAAGGATGAAATAAACCTTCCTGCCCTGGATGAGTTAATAATAAAGTTTCGCGAGGCTCAGGACGGATTCCTCTCTAAAGTCTGGCCAACAGCTTACCATGTGTTTTGTCCGGGTAATAAATTGGTAAATGTACTTGGATTCAAGTTGCTGGTTATCTGACTGATTTCAATTTATCAAATGTGTCAGTTTTAATTTTTAAGATTTATTTTCTTTTGCAAGCTCCGACAGCTCATCATATTCTTTTGTAAGTTCAGTTATCTCCTGTTCTGTCTTTCTTTCCAGATTAATTACTGCGTTGTTTGCAGGCTCATGCGATGCAACTAGTTCATTCACTTTTAAATGTAATGAAGCAGAGAACCTGTTGAAGGATTTTTGAATAATAAATAGACTTAGAAAGGCAACTCCGAGAATTACATCTCCAATACATGAATGAATATCCTGTGTGTAAAACTTCTTGTTGCTGAGCCAGAATATTACCAAGCATAAGGCAATGATGAATGTGATCGAATTACCTAGCAACGCAATTGCAAAAGAGACAAGTTTCTCAAATCCTTTTTCAGTATATCTGTATATGTTTTTCATCATTAGTTAATTATTTGTGTTCGTATAAGTGCCACCATAAGAATTACTTCAGGTTAAGTATTTATCACTTTCAAGCGAGTTCCGAAACGAAAGGATTATTGGTCTACTCACTTCTGGCATTTCGGAGTGCGGGTGTTTGGGATGAGCTCGCACATTATTTACTAATATACTGATATCTTCCACAAACATTTTACGATGATTTAAGCATTGCCGTTTTGGTTAAAAACTCTTTAATGTATTTTGAGTAAAGCGCTGGGTGAGAGAATCTGAACATATGGCCTGTTCTTGGTATAATTTGTTCAACAGCATTGGTAATGCCTTTTAACATAATTTGAGAGGCATCAGGTCCGATAATACGAAGTAATCAGGGAGGAATTTTTTCTCGCCTATTTACTTTAGTGCCTTATCATATCTTTTGGCTACTTCTTCCCAGTTAACAATGTTCCAGAATGCATCTATATAATNNTTTTTTTCAGCTATATCCATCAATGGATTATCCTGATTTGGTGTAGAACAAATAAACAGCTTGCCTTTATCATCGAGGCACAGCCATGCCCAGCCACTGCCAAACCTGGTTTTGCCGGCATCTGAAAATTGTTTTTTAAACTCATCAATTGAGCTAAATGATTTATTAATAGCTTCAGATAATTTACCGGTTGGTAAACCTCCTCCGTGAGATTTCATGCCTTCCCAATAAAATGTGTGGTTAAAATAACCACCACTATTGTTTCTGACTGTCACAGGATATTTGCTTATATTCCTGAAAATATCCTTAATTTCCATCGATTCCATATCGGTGCCTTTTATAGCAACCATGAAATTGTCGAAATATGCTTTATGATGTTTGCTGTAATGGATTTCTACAGTAAGCTTATCAATAGAAGGTTCAAGTGCGTCGTAAGAATATGGCAGCGCCTGAAATTCGAATTTGTTTGTTGGATTCATGATAGTCTGGTTTTAGAGTCATTGTTTATTTGATTATTTTTATTCTAATCTATTGGAAGTTACTGTGCCTGTGCAATAAAGGTGCATTGTAACCCATGAAACCCGAAGATGATTAATACGACAATAAATTTTAATTTACTCATTGTTTGTCCTCCTCATGTTTGCCCAAAGACAAAACAGTATCTTTTTTTGCCAAAGTCTCCAACAGCTTGTCGAAGGATTTAATAGATTTTTCGACGCCAACATAAATTTTTTCATTTTATTAAAATTTAATCGCAACAACTGGCTGGAAAGTTGTGTATGAATTTTCGTTGTATAAAAGTAAGTCTGTGAATTTTGGAAAATGTTACATAACTTTTGAAAAAAGTTACATGATTCGTACATTTTCTGTAAAGCCATTGTTTGGACGATTCTAATATAGCGACGTTCTCCTTAATCGCAATAGTGTGGTTTTTGCCAGTCCCGGTAGATGGGTGTAAGTTGTCGTGTCACGATCAAATTATCTAAACGGTACCAAGTCCCGATAAGTGGACGATAGTTGTCTGGTCATGATGAAGCTGTCAAGATGAGTTAGCAAAAACCATGACACCCGTGCGTCGGCTGCCAGCCCTATTGACTTTGGCTCGGCAGCAGGATAAGTCCGGGTGCACCAAAATTTTATAAGTGGGTTAAAGCTAAATCTCATAGACTTTGGGGATTTATTACGAAGCAGTCCGGGCTGCGAAAGCCAATTAATTAAACCGTCTGAGTTAGCGTTTCGTTTTTTAAGTTTCAATCGATATCTCAGGTTCAATAATTTGCTTTAATGTTTTCATTGTCTCAACGATAGTAATATTCAAACTAGTGTCAATAGGCAGGCTTGATACAACGATAGATTCAGAAGATGAATTGAGAAAAATGATCTTAAGAATGTAAGTAAAATTTTCACTTAAATTGCCACTTATTCCTACAGTAGGAAGATGTTTTTGAAGTTCAATTTTTTTAACTGTTTGAAACTTATATTCAGTTATTGAATCACCTATTCTTTTCCTAATACTAGTCCTGGTAAATTCAATTTCTCCAATAGACTTTATGTTTTTTATTTTTGAACCTAGTTTAGAGAAATAGTATATATAGAAACCGATAAGTGGGATAAAAATTACCAATAAAAGTTCCATGCTCATTTTAAGAGCCATAAGAAATATTCCAAAGATTAAGCCAATTATTGGAGATAAAACAGCATATAATATAATTTGTCGTCTTACCTTTTTCCCAACTATCTTTGGATCGAAATGGTCAATCTGATAAATTCTGAAAGCGCTCATGTATATGAAAATAAATACTAAAGTATATGTCGAATCAAGGTCGTCTGGTAATCGAGGAGTTGTCTCGGAGACTAGTATTTATGAACGCTATCGGCCCGGTGGTTTAATGAGTTGCCGTTCCGCCGGCTGGCGGATCAGGCCCTATGTTTGTAAAAC
>PLMC01000118.1 GCA_003141495.1 Bacteroidales bacterium | reverse complement strand
ACAGGAATAACCCCGCTGATCTTAACTGCAAAAACAATTGATAAGCCAATAGAAATATAAAACAGGAAATTCCAGATATTAAATCCTTTCTTTTCAATTTTACCATTCTCGTAACTTTCTGTCAGCGCAAAAAACTTTTTCTGAAATATAAAATGCAGTAGTAGCAGCGCACCAAAAACAATACAGGTAATGGTCATCTCCTGCTTATTCACTGAAAGGATATTACCGAACAAAACTTCCTGAATATCCGAATCGCCATGGGGGGTCTTAGATATAAGCATAACTGTTGCAGCAGAGCTGAAAGCATAAATTATTCCGATGATAGCTTCGAGTTTTAATCTCTTATCGAGGATATCAATCATCGAAATCAATAGTGCCGCTATAAGTGTGAATATTAATGGAATTGTAGTTAATCCATAGCCAACAAAAACCGCAAAGGCACCGCCAAGCGAGGAAACCTGACCAAGCGCCAGATCAACAAAAACGATTCCACGACCTACAACATGAACGCCGAGGTAAGACAAAAACAAGCCTGTTATTATTGAGATTATGAATGCCTGCACCATAAAATTCAAATGAAACATTTCAAACATACTTTTCTGTTTTTAGTGTTATTATATACTTCATTAAAAAAGGCGCTGAAAAAGCAACCCTGAAAGATTAATTAATAGTTTAAACAATCAATTAAATCCCTGAATTAATTTATCAATATTGTAATCAAACAAATCAAAATAATCTTTGATATTGTCGAATGCTCCTACTGAGGTGCCAAGAACTATTGTTTTAGCTCCGGTTTGTTTTGATACCACATCCGACGAAGATGTTGTAAAATATGGAGAAGAGATAATTACCTTAATAGTGTTGCTTTTTACCTCGGAAATAATCTTTACGAGTTGTGACGGTGTCGGAGGGATTCCTGGTTTTGGTTCCATAAAATCAACAATTACCAATCCGAATCGTTGTTCAAAATAACACCATTCGTTATGATATGCTATTATTTTTACACCCTTGTATGGGGCCATTTTTATTGACCATTCTTTCAGCTTCTGATCAATTTTAGTATCAAAGGCTTTAAGATTCTCTTCAAAAAAGGTCTTATTCTCAGGAGATATCTTTTCAAGTCCATCACAGATATTTTTTGCTATTTGCTTTCCATTAACCGGATCTAACCAATAGTGAGGATTCCCATAGATGTGGATATCGCCTTCTCCACGATTGATGACAGAAGGCACCTGCAACAGTCCAACACCTACAGAGGCATCCACATACCCATTACTTCCCTTCTGAATATTCGGATTACGTGAGCTTGAAAGGAGTTGGGGTGACCAGCCTGTCTCCAGATCTAACCCGACAGTTACAAACATATCAGCTTTTGAAAGTTTTATAATATAGCTTGGTTTGGGATCAACAAAGTGTGGATTCTGATAACCTGTGGCAATTGAAGACACATCGACTTTATCTTTACCAATAAATTCAGTAATACTCTTTAAATCAGCAGTTGTTGTGACAACATTTATTTTTGTCGCATAAGCAGCAGTAGTTGCTATGAACGCGATAAGAATTAATACAATTTTTAGTCTCATTTTTTTACATTTAATAATTAATATTGATGCGCTCCATGTGTTCCAATAACAAAAATCCAGCGAAGTAAGATCTGGTTCTGTTCTTTTTCCATATTGCTTGAAGTTGTTTTACCTTCAATTTCTATTTTCTGAAATTCGGTGGCATACCATCCAATGGTTGCAGAATAGGAGTTCTCCCGCGTACTGGCAGAATATGGCTTGTTGGAAAAGCTATACATCCCGGTAAAAAACATACGCTTAGAAAATTGAAAATTAATGAAAGAATACATTCCAAAAGAATTAACAATATTTTCCTTTGAAATGTTTGCATTGCTGAAATAAACTTCCGACTGCCACGTAAAGGATTGGTAGGTATTGAATTGTACCGGCTTCCATTTATAGGTAAGATCCATCGCAGCAATATTAGTCCTTAAATTAAAAAAGTTGGAGCCAGTCATGCCCGAGAACCCTAACTCCAGGGTAGCATTTGCTGACAAGTCGAAAAAGTTTTTTAAATGTGCAAGTTCAAAATAGGTATTACCCACACTTCTGGAAAAACTTGGATTATCAATTGGTCCATCGGTAAATTGTACTACCAATTCCTGATAAAAAAGAGAATTTGGGATAAGCCAGCTTACCGAAGCTCCTTCATCATTAATTCCTTCACCAAAATAATTTGAATAGGCATTTGGCAGACTTATAAATGGCAGTGCATGAGGATGTACAGGATTAATCCTACCCAAAGCACTCCTGAACTTCCCTACTTTTAACTGCAAATGCGCAGGTAGCGAAAGTGTAGTAAGATATCCTTCTTCCAGATCAAAATTGAACTTGCCGGTTACCGGGTCCTTTCCGACAGTAAAAAAGAAATCGGCCCTGGCATAAGGATCCACAACGGATTGAAGAGAAAGCTCTGCTTCATTGATTCCGGCATCAAGATTTCTTTTAACATAATTTTTATATGAAGCCTGAAAATCGCCAATCACACTTATATCGGGGAGCGTGGATGGAGCTGTTCTCACCTGTACAGGCTGCGGAACTGGCTGCGAACTACCTAATTGTTTTTCTATCTGTTTTAATAATACGGAATCAGGTTTGGCGATACTGTCAGTTTGAGAAAATACATTTGCCGAAATTGACGAAAAGCATGCAGTTATAAGAACGGCATGTATTAAATATTTCATTATCTGATTAATTAGATTTAAATAATAAATTGAGAAATTCAGCCAGGTAATTTTTATGAAAATGTTTCACATATACGTGGCCTTAGGATGCGCCATATCTGGAATAAATAGAAATCCTTTATGCCATGCAAATTTTCAAAAAAACCTCACAGGATGATAAAATTCAAATTTGCAGACCGGGTGGTGCGCGTAATAAATATGAAAATTGTGAGAGATTAGAATAATATATGCAATAGTAATTATTGCAGTAGTTTATTAAAGGTTTTTCACATTGCAACTCAATATTCCCAAAGTCGGATAAGAAAACATAGAATTCAAAATCGCAAATGCCACATTTCCCGCTGATGACCTGCGAATTATTTTCATTTTTTGTTTTATATACATAGTGCTTGTGATGATGTTCAAGTTTAACAATTGAAGGCAAAAGAAATATCAGTAATAAAAGTAAGGAAGCAATATTTCTTAATTTTTTATTCATTAAATTGTTTTTCTGATGCTTCACTTTCATTTTTTGATAAGCAATTACATTTTCGTTGGAATTGCAAATATATATTACTAAGACCAATAATTTATTATTTTGTTCACTTCCAATCAATCCAATCAAATAGAAACCAGTATTTAGAAAAGATAAAATGCTGATATTCAAATATTTCATTGTTCAAAAGAAAATCCGTCACCAATTTTTTCACCCTCTAAAATGAAAAAACCTGCAGTTCATTTATCTTGAATGATTTGCAATTTGATACCAGATATTTGTCTCTTCTCATTTTCAGGAGTTATTTTGTTTTTCATAAATGAAATGGATATTATTTCATGTAATTGAGCTGATTATATCCACAAAAAATGATAATTTTGTCTTAATGAAAAGAGGATTATGAAAGATCAATAATCAACAAAGAAAATCCTCGGTTTTCAAACCTCTTATTTTTTCTTCGATATTACATAATCAGAGGGAGCTGAAATATTATCATGATATTCCGAAAATGAAAATTCCAACCACCAGATATAAAAAACCATTAATTACCATTTTCAGTTCAATCGTCGTTATAGTAATAGCTGTTATTCTATTGACCTCGCCGGTCACAAAATATCTGATTGAGAAAAATGACATAAAATACATTGGAAGGGAAATTAAAATGGGACGGGTTTATATAAATCTGTTTACAGGTTATATTCATATCAGCAACCTGAAAATTTATGAATCGAAAAACCAGGCTGACACAGTTGGAACCGACAGTGTATTTTTTTCAGCAAAAGTGATCAGTGCTCATTTTGCGTTGCTTAAACTTTTATCGAGAACTATAGAAATAAAGGACCTCGCACTGGATCATCCGATGGGAATAATAATTCAAAACAAAAAGGACTTTAATTTCGACGATCTGGTAAAAAAAATCGCAGCCAATAAAACTCAGGCAACTTCATTACCATTTCACTTTAATATCCTGAATATAAAAATTCAAAACGGTGAATTCCATTACCTTGAAACAGTAATCCCGATAAATTATTTTATTAAAGAAGTTAATATTGAAAGTAAGGGTAAGTATTGGAATGCTGATACCATAAGGGCTAATATTTCTTTCCTGTCGGGAATTGATACCGGTAGCTTGCGAGGCAATTTTACTATAAACTTAAAAAATCTCGATTACCGGCTGGCTGCTGTAGTTCACAGGTATGATTTAAATATTTTGGACCAATACCTCAAAAACTTAGTCAACTATGGCACTTTCAGCACAAACCTTGATGCTGATATTATTGCAACAGGAAATTTTAGCGATAAAGAAAAAATAAATGCCAGAGGACTGCTGGCACTGAATAACTTTCATTTTGGTATAAAAGCTAAAGATGACTTTGCATCCTTCAGCAAACTGGTATTAAAAATAGATGAATTAAGCCCTGTTGACCAAAAATATCTTTTCGATTCATTATCGCTAAACCATCCTTTTATCAGATATGAGCTTTATGATTATTTGGATAACGTACAAAAGATCTTTGGAAAATACGGAGCCAGCACTTCGGGAAATAAGGCAGAACCCGCACGGTTTAACCTTATCTTTATAATCGGGAATTACATAAAGGTACTTGTGAAAAATTTTTTCAAGAGCGATTACAAGATTAACAGACTGGCGATTTACAGCGGTCGTTTCACATTCAATGACTATTCTTCTAACGAAAAATTTTCAATTGAAGCAAATCCGCTAAATGTTGTTGCTGATTCTGTCAATAAAAACGGCAATTGGGTTAAGGTAAACTTGAAATCAGGTATTCAGCCTTACGGCAATTTAGATGTAGCCCTGAATATAAATCCAAAAGATACTGGAGATTTTGATATGCAATATCATCTTCAAAGATTGCCTGTTTCAATTTTTAACCCCTATCTTATTACCTATACTTCTTTCCCACTTGACAGGGGTACAATAGAAATTTCCGGCAACTGGAAAGTAAGGCGTGGAATTATCAAGAGCGATAATCACCTGACGGTAATTGATCCGCATGTACTCAGACAACAAAGTTACAAAACCACAAAGCTGATTTCCTCACCTTTAATAATGTTCTTAACCCGCCAGCACGGAAATGTAATTGATTACCAGATTCCTATAACCGGCAATATGAAGGATCCGACATTTCATCTGCGCCAGGTTGTTTTTCATATTTTTGGGAAAATATTTGTTAATCCGGCTTTAATTCCTTTCAGATTACTGGAGAAGAAACCGGGAAAAGAAATTGATAAAGCACTTATAATGCAGTGGGAAATACGACAGAATTCACTTATGCACGGGCAGGAAAAATTTGTAAATAGATTAGCAGACTTTCTGAAAAAGAATCCTGAGGTAACAATTGGTGTTTATCCAGATCAGTATGCTGAAAAAGAGAAAGAATATATAGGTTTTTTTGAAGCCAGGAAGAAATATTTTTTAAAATCCGGAAAGATAAATGCTCTGTTTCTCAGTAAAGAGGATTCCATGAAAGTTGAAAACCTGCCTGTAAAAGATTCATTGTTCGTTAAGTTTTTAAACACACAGGTTCACGATAGCATGCTTTATACTATACAGGAAAAATGCAACAGGTTTGTTGGCTTATCTCTTATCAATACCAGATTTGAACAATTAAGCAAAAAAAGAGAAGACGCGTTTCTCTTGAGCTTTAAGAAAAGAGCTGTGGAAAACCGTGTAAAAATTTATGCAGGCGATAACATCATACCTTATAATGGCTTTTCATTCTATAGAATAGTTTACAAAGAGGAACTTCCAAAGTCTTTAATCAAGGCATATCAGCAAATGAAATGATTCAGAACCGTGCAAAACTCAAAGCCCCAAAGTCGTAAAGGCGCAATGGCGCAACGGCACAATTAAGAGGAAAGGTCTCTTTGTCTCATCGTCTCTTTGTCCTTCTTCAACTGAGCCTCTTACGCTCTTTCGTCGGTCAGGGACTTCCTGAAACTCGGATGGAATGTTTCATACTCAGGAACATCAGACAGTTCAGTTGAAAAATCATCGTCGTTACTTTCCGCAAATTACAGGACTGAATCTTTCAGAGCCTTTAAATGTGATGTGACTGTAGAAAAAGATCTGATAAGTTTATGGGATAATACAATTAAAGCGTTTGGTCAGGTTGATATCTGGGTGAACAATGCCGGGAAAGCAAGTGAACAGGTTGCTTTTCATAAAATCCCTGCTGAAGTGTTCATGAAAATAATTGATACCAATATAAAAGGCCTGATGCTGGCATCCCATATTGCATATAATCGAATGGCCGGTCAGGGATTCGGTGCAATCTATAATATGGAAGGTCTCGGAAGCGATGGCAGAACAATACCCGGATTAATACCTTATGGCACCTCAAAACGGGCGGTCAGATATTTCACAGAAGGTTTTGCCAAAGAAATAAAAAATGGTCCGGTGATTATAGGAACAATAAGTCCCGGGATGGTATTGACTGATTTGCTTCTTGAACCTCTGAGAAAGAATCCTCCAAACAAAAAGCAAATGATCAGAATATACAATCTTCTTGCGAACGATATTGACACTGTAACTCCCTTTCTGGTCAGAAAGATGACAGAAAACAAAAAGAACGGTGCAAAAATCGCCTGGCTGACGTCAGGCAAAGTGATGATGAAATTCTTTATGGCGCCCTTCTCGAAAAGAGATGTTGTTTCAAAGTATCTGTAAAAATTTTAAAAGCTTAAAGGCAAAGGGCATGTTGAGGTTGAGGGTTTAAATTCTGTGAACTTCTCAGCGTCGTGGGACGAGTTGTGTAAGTTCTTCCATAGATTTTGCCTTATTGCTTCCGATTTTTCACCCCCAAACCCCCCAAGGGGGGCTTTTGTGGGTCATGAATTATAAACCTCACTCTTTACTCCTCACACCTGTTTTCCCATGTGTCGTGCGTCTTCAATACTACATTTCTTTTGTTTTCCCAATTTTCTATTGTAAATTTGAGTTGATACGCTCGCTGCGTTAGCTTAATATTTAATTGTTTTGAACTCGTTTTGAGGTCGCAATTTGCGTCCTCCAATGATGAACTTTATTGTTTAAGGTCACAAAATGTGATCTTAAAGGAAGGTCAAATAGAATTTATTTATAATGAATATTTTTTTATTGATAACTTTAAGCTATCACAATTTGTGATACCATCTGATTATGAACCGCTTACCCATACCAAAAGAAGAAAGTATTTCGAGCCTCATCTATATAATCCGTGGGGAAAAAGTGATGCTCGATTATCATCTCGCTACTCTTTATGCAGTGGAAACCAGAATATTGAAACAAACAGTTAGACGGAATAAAGATAGGTTTCCGGAAGATTTTATGTTTGAATTGACAGATGACGAAATTACTTTGATGATATCACAAAAATTGATACCATCAAAAAAATTCTTTGGAGGAGCCAGGCCATTCGCTTTTACAGAACAAGGTGTTGCAATGCTTTCAAGTGTATTAAACAGTAAACGGGCAATTTCTGTTAATATTCAGATTATAAGAGTTTTCACAAGAACGAGGACCATGATCGAATCACATAAGGAAATTCTTAAGAAGCTGGAAAGGCTAGAAAAGAAAGATATTGAGCTCGATGAGAAAGTAACACTCATATTTGAATATCTCAAAGAATTAGAACAATCAAAACAGAAGGAAACTGAATTTAAACAACGCAAACGGATCGGGTTTAAAAATAATTAATTCAAATTAATATGAGTTCAGAAGACGAAGAAGATGACCCTAAGCCTGAAAAACTTCCAATTTACCGGAAAGGGAAAGAGATTTTTNNGATCTCAAAATGGAAAATGCTGCCATAATTCGTAAAGCGGCACGCGACCTGATGGTCCAGAATCATTCTCTCGATGCTTTTGGCTTTGAATATGTTGAATATTATCAGTTAGTAAGAGACCTTATTGAAGAATACCGTCTCCTGTTCATAGAATGGGCGGCGGGATTTGACAAATGGGATTATATAATTGATCGTTGGGGCCTGTTTAATCCTCCGGGTGTCGGTCCATTCGATAAAAACCCGGACGATGATATACCCTTTCATGGTTTTGAAGAGGATCCCGAAGAATGATTTGAGCGACATCTTTTTTTTTGCCACCAGGACACTTAGGCACAAAGTTTCAAAAAGAGCTATCCCCTTGCACTAACAAGAGCCTCACATACAGTTGCACCTTTGAGCCATTCTTCCCCTGCGTCGTGTGCCATTTTCACTCCTCACTCCTCACACCTTCCCCCATTTCCATGAACCCAATTAAACAATTTGTCTAACTGTGTGTTATACAATCCAAACCTTTTTAGCAAAATTAACTACTAAGAATATTCAACCATTAAAAATAGCCATATGAAATACGTATTACTATTATGGGCACTCTATGCTTCACTGAACGCATATTCCCAGGACTGTACCCAGGCATCGGCTTCACAAAAACCAGGTATATGGAAAGAGGGTATGAAAGGCTCTATATCGGGCATCGCGCCAGCTGACCTTGACAGAGCGAGAAAAGTTGTTGCAGAAATACATCTGCTGGTAAAATCAAAATACTCACCAACCGGAGTTGAGGCTGATTTTAATGGCTCATATGACAGACCCGATACAGAAGTTCCGGTTAATATTTACGACTATAACATTTATTTTTTGCACTATATCTGCGAAGGCAATGTCCTAAAGACAGATCATGAAACATCAACAAGTTTAACTATTTCCGTAAACAGATTTGATCCTAAAATTTATGAGAAACCAGATGAAAATAATCTGCCCGGCGAGGGATTTTACAGCATAAAAAAAATGCCGGTCGAAAAGGACGGGAATTTCTTTTTTGAAGAGAATGCGGGTCTTGGTTTGGGGGTAACAGGTAAGAGCAGGACATGGCTGATTACTCACGATAATAAACTTCCATTTGCATATGTGACCAAAAAAGAATTCCTGGAAAAACAGAAAAATATGTTGATACTGGCAATGCCGAAAGCAATAGAAGGTTCAAACCAAAACTTCAAGACAAAAACAGAACAGGATTTTAAGAAGGCTCTGGCAAAGATTGAAGCACTTATGAAAATGCTATCCGGTGAATTAGACCAGCCGGCAATTGTAAAACAAGACCCGAATGATTATTTGTCATTTCTCTTTGCAACAAATGATGATCCTTTTAGCAAGGTACTTATCAAACCAAATCCTGGGTATTTCAACAGCAAACTTCCACGATCATCTCCTCAATTTATTGTTGTGAATATAACAGGCGATGATAAAGAACCTGTTGCAGCAAAAGTTATGACCGACGTTATCAAGGATCTGGATTTTAGTGCATTAAGAATTATGTTGGGGAAGTAAGGGCGTAAAGGCGCAATGGATGGCAACCACGCACTGCATCCCACACACCGGTTCCTGTCAACCATTTGCCGATTTTATTCTGAATTCTGCAACATTTCCTCACCAAGGTGCGTCTTTATGGGAGCTCGCTACACAAGCCATTACGCGCTACCGTTTTGGCTGCAGTTCGCACCATTTCGGGATTTGCCCTAGCGCCTAGATCTATCAATATTCACCTTCTTTCTAACATCTCTGGTTTATTTGACTTTTGTATTTATGCAGCCCTGCAGACTGTCCCCGTCTCTAAAATTGCCTTGCAGGCAATTTTTTAACGCTCGGCCCGCTTGGGGGATAATGAAAGGGGGTTAAAAATAAAAACGAGGAGCTTAAATTTGTTAACGAAATTGTGAAATCTAACACATTCAACAGATCATTGGTTTTGAGGGGCTGGCGATTTAAGGGAGAGGTTTTTATGTTATTTTCATTTCATCGCAATTATCAAAATCACAAGTCCCTTTCTTATTTTTAAACTGTACCTTTCTGTGTGCTATTGATAAACAATGTATATAATCATGAATGTTTGAAACTTTAGATGGATCTCTTACAACAAGGGGAATTACTCCTATAACACTATTAGCAGCAAGTTGTATTCTATCATCTTCACAAACATAGTATAATTCTTCTTTAATTTCCAGGGGTTCACCATTGACCGGGATCTGATCAACTGACAACTCCGGAAGGTCAGTCTGGTCAA
Organism: Bacteroidales bacterium; assembly: GCA_003141495.1. GTDB lineage: Bacteria > Bacteroidota > Bacteroidia > Bacteroidales > VadinHA17 > LD21. The sequence goes on along the minus strand of PLMC01000118.1, from coordinate 3,034 downwards.
TTACATTAAAAGGTTTAATAACTATTTTATTCATATTAAGTATATAAATGAGTACACTGAATTTGGAATGATTGAACTAAGGTTGCGATTTAAAACCACGTTACTTTCTTTGTCTCGTAACTCTTTTTTGGTTTGTCACTTCGTTTGAGCTATACAAATTGTAGGTGTTCAAATAAATAGGTGAAGGTGCAAAAAATCAGTATTATTTATTATTTTGGCGAGAAAATTCGACACTGTTGTTAATTTGCAAGAAGGTGATCAATATCAACTTTCCAGACAACCGGTTAGATAAAACAATTTTTATTTTTATTTTTAGCCTTTCAAAAGAATAAATGTTAATAATAATAAATAATCAGAATGAAAACGAAACTTAGAAATTTAATTAAAACAGTTAGTCTTCTTATTGTAATAGTTTTTTCAGCTACAACTATTAAAGGTCAGGGACGAAATGATGTTATCGAAGCTTACAATGAAGGAGCCAAGGCGGTTCAGACGGATCCCCAGGCAGCAATTAAAGCCTTTGAGAAAGTGGTCTTACTGTCCAAACAGGTTGGAGATTCTGCAGCTGATCTCAGCCAGAAGGCAATAAAAGTACTACCCAGTTTATATTATAATATTGCCTCAGATGCCTTTACAGAAAAAAAACCGGCATCCGAAGTAATTCTGGCTGCAAAAAAAGCAGTTGCTGCAGCAGAAAAATATGATAACCCATCAACCAAACAGAATGCTAATTTAATTCTGATAAAGGCGTATAATAATCTGGCAGGCGAGTATTTCTCCAAAGATGATTACAAAGGTGCACTTGCATCATTTGACAGCGTTTTGATGATCAACCCTGATTATGCTTCTACAATATATAATAAGGCATTAATATATATGAAACAGGCTAATTCGGACGATTTCGAAAAATCTATCGATCTGTATATCAGCAAGATGAAGCCAGGGACTGATGATGCTAAGATCAAACAGGCATCCACACTGGCACTTGGGTATTTTAGAGCATCTGGATCGAAGTCTGATCAGGCAAATAAACTTGATGAGGCGCTTGTCTTACTTAATAAAGCTGCAAAATATGGGGACGACAAGGATCTGTTCTATTTCTTTGCCGAGGTTTACAACAAACAGAAGGCTTTCGATAAGGGTTTAGAGTATGCCCAAAAAGGGCTTGCCCTTGAGACTGGAGCTGAAGAGTCCAAAGCAAAATTCTACTTTCAGATTGCCCTGGCCCAGGAAGGTAAAGGTCAGACAGCTATGGCTTGTGAATCGTTCAAGAATGCCACCTATGGAGTTTTTGCTGCGCCCTCTAAGACAAAGCGGGCTAACCTGAAATGTAAATAATCTGTTTAAAAAGTAAGATGCTTGCCTGTCATGCAATATTGTTAAAACCTGACCACCAATAGTAAATCTTAACGGAACTGTTACGTGGAAAAATCTGGTTGGATTGCTTTCAACCGTAAATTTAATGACCACTGCAAATCATTGATTTACAGTGGTCTGCTATTTAAAGACGTGGTGCCACAGCCCCCAAAGAGTCTTTTTGCAGTTTGCTGATTAGCCAATTAGAAGGCAGTTTGTGTACATTATGCGGTCGAGCAAATTGTGCCTGGCACCAACACATCAGAAATCATCTGCTTTAATGTTAGTGTATTCTTTCATTTAATATAGAAATCAAATGCTATTTTAGTCCATGTTTCCATTCCTTCATAAAATTCAGCTAAATTGGATTTATCTTTCCAATCTGCCGTCATTTTATCCGTTTCATTAATATATACCTCTTTATTTGATACATGGATGTTATACAAAAGTCCAATATGAACGCTGCCAACCGAAATTGTATCATCATTTATAAAGCCAATAAATTCAATATCCTCTATCAAACATCCATTTAGTAATTTGACTTCTTCATATAATTCTCTTTTTAATTCATCAATTAAATATTGTTCTTTCGATTCCATAGAGTCGTTAGGGTTCATATGACCTCCAACTCCTAAAGAGAATTTATTGTGTAATCTTTTTTCTGTCTGCTTGGAAGTCCTCCTGAATAAATAAAATGATTGGCTTTGCCGAACTCCGCTTCGCTCCGGTTCTTTATTAGAGATAATTGCATACGGAATAATTTGTTTAAAAGAAGGGTCTTCTTCTAATTCACTTCTTCTAAGAAACAGACCATTTGTAACAATCCTTTTTAATACTTCACTATTTTCCTTTATTAAACCTTTTTTTTTATAGGTCACTAATTTCCAAAACTCGTCTGTTGGAAAAGCAAATACTAACTCCTCCATATTATTTATAATTTATAAAAAGTTAGTACATCCTGATTGTTATATTATCAAAATCCATTAACCGCAGAGGACGCGCCCCCTGCCCCCTAAGGGGGGGTAATTCTCAGTCATTCAATAAATTCATCAAGGACTCCGAATTGGTCCCCCTTTAGGGGGACAGCCGCGCAGCGGCAGGGGGCCCTGACAGAAATATTTTAAGGTCGTTGGTTAAACCGCCATACTTCTCCTGATCGCCGGATGTGGATTATAATCTTCTACAACAAANNGAAACATTTCTTATTCTTTTTTGTAGTTCCTTGAAATTATCTCTGTGCCATTGAGTTCTCTTACCAATACCAGCATAAAAATGTGAATCTCCAAAAGTATGGATAAATGTTTTTGGAACCATCTCTGCTTCTTGAGCAATTACCTGGGTAAGAGCGGCATAACTAGCTATATTAAAAGGAACACCCAGAAACTGATCACAACTTCTCTGGTAAAGTTGCAATTCTAACTCTCCTTCTTCATTAGCAGTTGCCTGATATAAAACATGACATGGAGGTAAAGACATTTTTGGAGTGTCTCCGGGATTCCATGAATCAACAATATGTTTTTTCCCAGTTGGTTTCTTTCTTAGACCATTAATCAATTTTTCTAGTTGATCTATTTCAACAAACTTCCCTTTGTCATGATCAAAATATTCCCATCTTCTCCATTGTTTCCCATAAATTGGACCGGCATCGCCCCATTTTTCTGCAAACTCAGGATCTTCT
>PLMC01000050.1 GCA_003141495.1 Bacteroidales bacterium | reverse complement strand
TTGACCAGCCGGCGAGCCAGGTTATATGTAATGGAGGCAGCACTACGACAGTCACCTTTGCAACGGTCAATACAGGAGGAGCTACGACCTATACCTGGACCAATGATCAGCCATCAATAGGATTAGCCGCAACAGGCAGTGGAGATATCCCAACCTTCACGGCTATAAATANNAATGGTGGAGTGACATGTGACGGGCCAACAAAAACTTTTAAGATAACAGTCAATCCTACAGGAGAGGTTGATCAGCCGGCGAGCCAGGTTGTATGTAATGGGGGCAGCACTACGACAGTCACTTTTGCAACGGTCAATACAGGAGGAGCTACGACTTATACCTGGACGAATAGTGATATCAGCATCGGATTGGCCGCAACAGGCAGCGGGAATATTTCAACCTTCACAGCTATCAATACAGGGACAACACCAATTGTAGCAACGATCATCGTTACCCCTCATTTCACTAATGGAGGAGTGACATGCGACGGACCGACAAAGACCTTTACCATAACAGTTAATCCGACAGGAGAGGTTGATCAGCCGGCAAGCCAGGTTATATGTAATGGAGGCAGCACTACGACAGTCACCTTTACGACAGTCAATACAGGAGGAGCTACAACCTATACCTGGACCAATAATAACATCAGTATCGGTCTTGTTGCAAGTGGTTCAGGCAATATACCTTCCTTCGTTGCCACTAACGCAGGTAATGCACCAGTTATCGCAACGATCAATGTAACTCCACATTTTAGTAATGGAGGTAAGATATGTGATGGACCGACAAAGACCTTTACCATTTCAGTCAACCCGACACCACAGGTAGTCCCCAGCACCTTTTCACAGACAATCTGTAATGATGGTACGACAAGTGTTGTGTTAACCAGCCCGAGTACATTTACTAGCGGAGTAATCACCTTTAATTATACAGTAGTGGCTACTGGCGGAGTTACCGGATTTATAACACCTGTTAATGTATTAACGAATAATTGGGTAATATCAGATGTGCTTCATAATCCCACTGATACTTCACAGACAGTGACTTATACGATTGTTCCGATAAGTCCTACAGGTTGCGTGGCAGGACCAAGTAAAACAGTAGTTATCACAGTTGACCCGACACCTCAGGTAGTGCCTAGCACTATGGCGCAAACTATCTGTAATGATGGTATAACAAATGTCATATTGAGTAGTCCAAGTACGTTTATACATGGAGTTATCACCTTTAATTATACTGTATCAGCTACTGGCGGAGTTACCGGGTTCGCAACACCTGTAACTGGGAGGCCGAATTATTGGGTAATATCTGATACATTGAAGAATCCCACAGATATACCACAGACTGTTACCTACAAGATAGTACCTATTAGTCCAATGGGTTGTACCTCAGACCCTATTAAAATAGTTTCTATCATAGTTAACCCAACACCAAGAATTTACCCTGTTGCTGCTAATTCCACGCAATGTGATAGTCTGACGACTAGTATACAACTGCAAAGTCCAAGTGTTTTTACCACCGGACTTATCTCATTCAAGTATACTGTAACAACAACAGGTTCTGTAACCGGATTTAGCACTCCGGTTGGTGGATTGCCAAATAATCAAATCATTGCAGACAAACTAATAAATAGGACTGATACTTTTCGGATAGTTACATACAGAGTAGTTCCAGTTAATCCTGTTCCTGGTTGTTCAGATGGTCCTCAACAGAATATTGCTGTAACAGTCAATCCGACACCTCGGGTTGTTCCGAATAATATTTATTCTTCTATATGTTATGTTGGCACACCTCAGGCTCCTGTAAATACTCAGATTGTTCTGAACTCTCCAACAGTTATGACCTCCGGGGCAATGAGGTTTGATTACACGGTAAGTGTTACCGGTGGACCGGGAGTTTTAGTTGGGAATACATCTCCGGCAGTTAATCTTCCTCCTTCATACACAATCAATTTCACTTATCAAAATAATTCAGATACACTACAATCTGTCTATTATACTATTACCCCTAAAGTTGATAATGCTATTTGTGTACCTGGAAAGAAAGTTGTAAGTGAAATAAAAGTCCACGCAAAACCACTTCAGAGTATTGTTGTTACTAAACCACTAACATGCTCCGGTGGAGCTGGTCTGGCAGCATTAAGGGCGGTGATTTCAAAAGGCGCCAATCCATATCACGTTGTCTGGGACGGGCCTGTAGGTTATCACAAAGTGGATTCATTAGCTATAGCAAATCTGTCAAGTGGCAAATATGTAATTAAAGTTACTGATAATCTTGGTTGTAACCGTAAGGACTCAATCAGCATTGTTCCGGTCACGGCCAGGGCGTATATCTCTGCTGATGTGATTCCTCCAGGTAATTATAATATTAGTTGTATTGGTTCGACAGACGGTACCATACTTGTTTCTGTTACAGGTGGAATTACTCCTCCATATAACTATTGGGTTCTCAAAAATGATGTTGATACTTTATTTAGTGGTCTATTTACCAATAATCTGAATCTTTCTGATCCATCAACTTTCAGGTATTTCAATAATCTGGGGGCAGGAAGTTATACGCTTATAATCCAGGATGTGAACAGATGCATAAATCTCAACAGAATAGTTTTCAGAGTTCCTCCCCCGATAGTTGTCGTATTTAATAAAAAACAATATGCAGGAGGTTATAATATTTCGTGCAAAGGGTATAATGATGGTTCGGCGTGGGTTCAGACTATTTCAGGTGGCCACGGAGGTTATACATACAGATGGTACACTTTCAACGGGAATATACCCGGACCGGTTAATACCAATCGTATAGATAATCTGACTGCAGGGACTTATTTCCTTGAGATAAAAGATGCTTTAGCCTGCACGCAGGTAGACAGTACTAAAGTTATCGAGCCAGACGGGATGCAATTATCAGGTTATCAATTGTCTAAATCTGCTGATGGCAATTTCAATATTTCATGCAATGGGGGTAATGATGGGTCTGTTGCAATGACTATTTCAGGAGGATCAGGAAATTATATCTTTACCTGGACCGGTCCCTCGGGTTTTACAGCTTCCACAAAAGATCTCACAGGTCTGAAAGCAGGGGTTTATACTTGTTTAGTCAAGGATGAGAATGGCTGTATCCTGACTCCATCGCCAAGATTTACTCTGATTGAACCAACACCTTTGGTAATCAGTTCGTTAACTATATCTTCCTCTACTGATGGAGCCTACAATATAAATTGCTATGGATCTAATACCGGCTGGATCAATATAATGGTTTCAGGAGGAAGTATTGGAACTTATAAATACAATTGGAGTACAACCGATGGATCCGGAATAATTAGCGGACAGAAAGATCAACCTTCCCTTAAAGCCGATACATATCATCTTATGGTGACCGACTCTAATAACTGTGTCATTACAAAAGATATATCTCTTACTCAGCCTCCAGAATTCGTTACACACCTTTCCGCCACCAATATTACATGCAAGTCTCCGGGCTTTAATAATGGTTCAATCAGTCTGATCGTAACAGGAGGCATTGCTCCATATACTTTCTTGTGGTCGAACGGTGAAATAACAAAAGATCTGGCGGGACTTACAGTGGGAAATTATATAGTAACAGTTACAGATTTTAACGGGTGTATCAAAAAAGACTCGATAAGAGTTGATCTGCCCCCTGCTCTGAATTATACTAAGAATCTGTCGGATTACAACGGTTTTAACATAAGTTGTTTTGGTCAGGCAAATGGTTTCATCCATGTGGATCCAACAACCGGTTCGGCTCCTTACGTCTACACCTGGAGCGGACCTGGCGGATTTACTGCTACAACAAAAAATATTTCAGACCTTATTGCAGGTCAATACACTCTATTGATTGTCGACAATAGTGAATGCAAGGCTTCGGAAACTTTTAATCTTACCGAACCAGGGAAACTTGGATTTACATTCACTTTATCGTCCAGCATCGCCGGCGGGTTCAATATTAATTGTGCCGGCGAAAGTACAGGCACTATTGATATTAATCCGGTTAATCAGGTAAAAACAGCAGATTATCTTTGGGCAGATGGTATGTTTGGCAAAACCAGGACCAATCTTCCGGCAGGCAATTATAGTATAATTGTTACAGATGCAAATAATTGTCATGCCAGTTCAACAATCACAATTACAGCTCCTGATTCTTTGAAACTCCTTTTCAATGTATTGCCGCCGTTCTGTCCTGACAAACCTGATGGCAGTATAGCAACATATGTAACCGGTGGAGTTAAAGGAACAGGCTATTCTTACAAATGGTCTGATAACTCTGTTAACAGTAACCTTGTAAATATTCCGGAAGGATATTATAAAATCATCGTAACCGATATGAATGGATGTTCCATAAGGGACTCAGTTGATGTCAAGCCGATAAACGAATCTTGTCTCGTTATTCCAAATGCAATATCGCCGAATGGTGACCTGATTAATGATGTCTGGAATATAGGGATGAAGGAGCTGTATCCCTCAATGGAAGTAATAATTTTTAACAGATGGGGTGAAACCATCTGGAGATCAGAAAGAGGATATCCGAGACCATGGGATGGAACAAGCAACGGCGCTGCTCTTCCTATTGACTCTTATCACTATATAATTGATTTACATAATGGATCAAGACTGCTTGTTGGTAATGTAACTATTGTAAGGTAAACTTTAAGACTTAAAAGATTTAGTGAGAAAGCTCGCTTTCATATTATTCCTGTTCCTGATTGGAAACCTGACTTTCGGACAGCAGTTGCCGTTATTTAGTCAGTACCTTTATAATAAATTCCTGATTAACCCTGCTGTAGCGGGAAGCGATGGATACACAAGTGTCAGTCTGACTGCCAGAGAACAATGGGTTGGTTATTCGGGAGCACCAAGAACCTTTTCTTTCAGCTGGCAGACAAGGATGCTCAAAAAAAGCTTCATACTGAAGCAAACCAGGGTAAAACGAGCAGTATATCGACCTAAATCGGATGGCAAAGTTGGTTTTGGTGGATATGTCTTCAGCGATAAAAACGGATTAATTCAAAGAACCGGTTTCCAGGTTGCTTATGCATATCATATGTGGCTCCAAAAGAGCACTCAACTCTCTTTTGGCCTTGCTTTTACTGGTTATTATTACAAGATTGATGAAACCCAGATAAATTTTGAAGACCCGAATGAACCGTGGCTGAACAATAATCTCCGCCGTGGTATTTTTGTCCCTGATTTGACTTTTGGAGTCTATCTTCTTAATCCGAACTATAGCCTTGGTTTTTCTGCAGATCAGCTATCTGAGGCATCAGCAAAAATCGGAGGTTCTGCTTACAAGAATTTTAGTATGAGCAGACAGTATTATCTTTTTGGATCATATGATTTTAGCTTGTGGAGTAATACAATTATTCAGCCTTCATTTCTTCTGAAGATGTCAGAACAAATTAAGCCACAGGCTGATATAGGGGCAACATATATATACAATGAGGGATTTTGGGTCGGACTGGCTTACCGAACAAGCGGGGCTTTGATAGCTAATATTGGTGTAAAATTTCAGAATATGTTTTTTGGATATGCATATGACTATACACTTCAGGAAATTCAGAGTATCACCTATGGTACACACGAAATAACAGTTGCTCTGAAGTTTGGGGATAATTCCAGGAGATATCGCTGGCTTGATCGTTATTAATAATCTAACTCTATTGCTTTGAGTGGAGATTCCTCATTTCTCCTCCTGCCTTCGGTGTGTGCTCAATCGAACGCTGACGGATTCATTCAGAATTCCGGGTATTAGCAAGTAATCTCCCTGGGAAGAGGCTTCCTAAGAATATAGATGATTGAACTGCTTCTTTTTGTATTAAAAACTGACGAAAATGAGAAAACAGCTGCCTTTGACATTCCTTTTAGAAAGGGCAATGAAGACCCTTTATATTCTTCGCTAAGCCTGGAAATATAAAAGACATCAAGAGGAAGAATTCTCAGACTTTCTAATATGAATCCCGTTTGTTCAGAAAACTGCCCGAATGTGGTCGTATTAAAGTGCCATAAATGTCTGGGGACATCCCATGCGGCCCAAAACCTTTTATAATGTTCTGCATCGTACGAGCTGCAGTTCGGCAATGCAATTACACAAATGGCACCTGGTTTTATTAACCGGTAGATTTCTGATATATATTTATATGGATCATGGAAGTGTTCTAGTACATGCCAGAGTGTAACACAATCAAAAACATCTGCTTCAATTGCCTGTATTTTTTCAGGCGTAGTAATATCGACATCAAAATGTGTTATAGCAAAATTCCTGGCATTTTCATTTATTTCTATTCCTTTTGACTGCCAACCGGCATTTTTCATTTCGTTGACAAAGTGACCGGTTCCGCTGCCGATGTCAAGTATATTTCCCTTTTTAAGACCGGTTAAGTTTTGAATGAGATTTTTCTTTCTGTGAAGCATGAAACTCCTTGCAAAACGGTACAGCTTATTGGAAAAACCTTCTGAAGTATCGCTGTGTGATATATAGTTATCAGATTCGTAAAACCTGGCTATTTCACTCTCTTCAGGATAATCCTGGGTGAAAGAGAAACCGCATCTTGTGCATTTAAAAACAGGGAATTCTTTTTTACTTACAAAATGGTCAGTGCAATTGAGTTGCAGGCCAATCTTTTCAGAAGAACAAAGAGGGCATACATTATGATGCACCATACTACTCAGGCTTAGGTTTTATTTTAAATTTAGTAAAGAAATAGCCTGCGAATAAAAGGATAAGCAATACAGAACTTGAGAGTGAGATTTTATTTCCAATGTAATAAGAAGCAGGCTTGAAAGCAAACTTTATTTCATGATCTCCACTTGGAACAACCATGCCCCGGAGGACCCAATCGGTACGGAAATACCGACTCTCTTTTCCATCAATATAACACTTCCAACCCGCAGGGTAATATATTTCTGAAAAAACTACAAGTTTTTCCTCCCTGGCAGAGTATTTATAGATTAATTCATCGGGCTGATAAGAAACAAGCTCTACCTTTTCATTTTCCTGAACGGGGAACGATATTTTTGTAATCTGATCCTTAAAAGCATTTCCGATTACTGCCTCTTTTGAAGGATTAAAAAAGTTTATTAATGAAATTTCTTTGTTGGCATTTTCCACTAATACAGGTTTTTCTACAAACCATGCATTACCGAGTGCATTTGGATTAATTAAAGGAGGGTAGGAGGGATTAAAAATAATATATTTGGTATTGAGCATATTAAGTGCAGGAGCTGGGGTATTATTTAATGCCATTTGAAGTTCCTCGACAGATTGTGCCTTTTTTGCGGCCCCGCCAAAAACTTCAAGTTCCGGATATATGCAGGAATCAATTAGTTCCTGGTACCTTTCCATTTTAGCCCCATGATATCCTCCGATAGATTTATGAAAATATGCAGTTGGCGAATTATCACTAAATGGGGATTGCAGATTGAGTACCCTGTTCTGTAATGGATCTTTCAGAATGAACGCGTCTGCAACAGTCGGAGTGAATAATTTTTGAATTGTTGATTGTCTCTCAAAATGATCAGCATCCAGATACCTTTTATCCACGGTCCAAAGGTCGAGTACAACCAGTAACGCGATGATAATTATTGCGTACTCCTTCCTGAGCTTGTCAAAAATAAAACCTAGAATAACCCCTGATGAAAGTAAAATAAATACCAATGATCTTAAAGCATCACTTCTGAGGAGACCTTTTCTGTCAGTTATCAGAGCATTCTTTAACCATTCGGGATATTCACTTTCATTTTGTCCAAGAAAGGACCCTGCAATACCAGGAAGTATGGTGACAAGTAAGATAAATCCTCCTGTAATACCCGTGGCGATTTTTAATCCCCTTATTATCTCTTTTTTTGTTATGGTGCCTTTGAAAATATCTCTGAGCGCAAGAAATCCCAGAAGCGGGATACAAAATTCCGCAATAACAAGAGTCATTGTCACAGCTCTGAACTTATTATACCCGGGGAAATAATCAATAAAAAGATTTGAAAACGGCATGAAATTTTTTCCCCAGGCAAGCATAACAGACAATATTGTTGCTGCCAGAAGCCACCATTTTTCTGGGCCTTTTATCAGGATTAATCCAAGAACAAAAAGAAAGATGATAATTGCCCCAACATAGTGGGGCCCTTCAGTACCACCTGCTTGAGGCCCCCAGTATTTCTGAAGCTGATTGGCAGCTGCCTGATTATTATTCTGACTTAATACTTTATAAGTTTCCGAATTGCGGTCAAATGGGTGGCTTGAACCTCCTTTATAATTGGGGATCAATAAATTGAATGTTTCATCAACACCATAACTCCAGTAAGTAATATAATCTTTATTCAAACCCGAGGTAATGTTCATATTTTCACTGGTCAGATCAGATTTTCCCCTTATGGAATATTTTCCATATTCATATGTTGTGTAAAGACTTGCAAAGTTTATTCCTATTGCTATTATAAAAGGTATTAAGAGCAGAGCAGATGTCTTAAGAAATTTAACAACGGTTTTGTTTTTCAGGGAGTATACAAACTCAACAATTCCGAATATCAGAAGGCAGATTATAGCATAATATGTAATCTGTGGATGATTTGCCTGAATCTCAAGAGCAAGAATAAAAGTAGTAAACAACGCTCCCTTAAGGGCATCATATCTGTATGTGTAATAAATCCCTCCGATCATAGGAGCCATGTATGCCAGAGCTATTGCCTGGGTGTTGTGCCCGGCACTGAGAATCTGAAAGAAAAACGATGAAAGACCATAAGCCAGGGCTCCGGCGATAGCGAGCCAGGGATCAACTTCAAAAATCAATAGCAGAATATAAAATCCCAACATTGAGAGAAACAACACTGAAACCGGCATTTTAAAAATCCTGAGAAATGTGTCTGCATATTTAATTAGGTTTCCCGGATACCTTGTAGAAATAAGATATGCAGGCATACCGCTGAAAATCGAATTTGTCCATAAAGGTTCCCTCCCAAACTTATCACGAAAGTTCTGGATCTCCTTTGTATTGATCTTTGTTACAGTGGAGTCATTGGCCTTCAGTACTTTGCCTTCAAGGACAGGATAAAAATAGACGAAAGAAACCACCATAAATACTAGTACGGCAATCAGATGGGGCAGAATGGGTTTGATTTTATCTTTTATTTGCATTTCAATGTATTTAAGGTTATCGATTTTAGAAAAGCAAAATTATGTATTTAATTTCTTATAAATCGTCTGTTATTCCCTTTAAAGAACTCAAGTTACTTTTTAAGTTTTTAATTTTTGACCATTTGGATATAAATCCTCTGATAGACTGTAATTCAATAGGTTCGTAAAATCTGAATAGATAAAGTATAAATGGAAAACTGAACAGGAACAGTGATTTAAGTATTAACCTCTGGAAAAGCCCAAGTTTATTAAGGAATAAACAAGAGAATGACAGGATAGCTCCGGTAAGTACCAGCACAAATATTTTTCTCACTTCATAAGGAACAAAAAATGCTTTCTGGGAATAATAATAGCAGACCAGGAAGAATATAAACTGTGTCAGAAGTGTTGCAATGGCAGCACCTGTTATATCCCAGAGAGGGATTAGCAAAAAGTTCAGTCCCAATCCTAACAGAGTGGAAAAAACAACGATTATTCCAATTATCCTGGTCTTTTTTACAACATGAAGTCCATAAACAGTTACATCCTTCATATTTACAAAAACAACTGACAAAGCTAAAAACGGGATGATTACAACAGCTTCCCAGTACTGGTTTGACTTTGCTATTACTTTTATTATTTCAAAGGAGAACAGTGATATTCCTATAATTGCAAACATAAGGACATATGAAGAATATAGAAGTACTTTCGTATAAAACCGTTTAATATCCGGAGATCCTATTCTCTTTAACATCATTGGGCCAAGCGCAAGTTTCATTGAATCGACAATCACCAGTTTTAAAACACTAGTTATTTTAAAGGCAAGAGTATAGAGTGCAACCGATTTGAGAAACGCCAAAGAATTAAGCGAATATCTGTCTATTACATTTAATGATACAGCTGAAATATTAGCCAGGAAGAGAGGAAACCCGTAAGAATTCATCGAAAAGAAAATGTTCTTATCAAAGAAAATCTTTGAGTTCTTAATTGTATAACCAAGCAGAATCAGGACAACAGAAGCATTACCGATCACCTGAGCCAGATAGATACCTTCAAGACCCATCTTTCTTGCAAGAATAAAATAAAGTGTCAGCGATAAAACAAGAGCTAGTTTAAACAGGTTAGTGATTGTATATAGGACAGATCTTGACTGTAATCTCATCAGTGTGTTGGTGATATTATTTATTGCCTGGATGGCAGAAGCAAGAATGACAAGAGTTACTACATGTGACCAGTCAGGTTTCTTCAGGATCAGTTCAGAAAATGTTCCGGAAAGAGGGATCAATAGGATACAAAAAATGAAGGAAACAACCAGTTGCGTCGCAAACGACATGAAAAATATTCCTTTCTGATTGCCCTTATATTCTTTGTCCCAAAACCATCGTGTAAGACTCTGTGGAAGCGCTGATGCCATTGAGGCAGTCAATACCAGGGCAGACACATCAAGCATCCCGATTATTCCAAAGTCATCAATTGAAAAATATTTCCGGTTGGTGAAAAGCGGGATCAGAACTAATCCGACGATTTTAATTGCTATGTTGCCAAGGCCATAAATAAAAGTGTCTTTTAAAGATATTCTTATCGACTTTAACATATCAGCAAAATTACCGGATATTGATTGATTTCATAATTTATTATAAAAAGGTTAATGTTTACTCGCCTAGGCTTTGGGGCCGATTACGAGTCTGTCCGGGCTGACGAAGGCAATTAATTAAACCGTCCGTGTTAGCAGCTATAGCTGTTTGTTATTCAATTATCACGATTTATCTATATCAAAAAGATCTTTTGTATTTTTATAAAGTGCGGGAAAAGTTATCAATCTTTTATTTTTAGTTCAATATTGTTTCCCTTATCCATATTAGTGTTTCGTATTTTAGGGTTGTGAATTAAATGGTTTAAATATTTTATTTTTAATCTTTTGCCTTATAGAGAACTTTTATTTCATTATCAGATAATTTCCTGTTGTATATACGCAAATTACTAACCAATCCATTGAAAAACCTTTGATTTAAGTACCTATCACAACCCATCTCAGTTGTTGGATTTCCATCACTGGAACTTACATAATTATTAAAATCACCTGATTTAATAGAATTTCCATTTAAATAATATGAGTATTTCTTCCCATCTGTAACAATCGTAGCATTATACCAAGTATTTACTTCAATTTCAACCGTGTCTTGTTGATTTGAAACATTGAAGTATAAATTAATATGAGAGTCAATTAATTGAATATTTAGGAGAGTCAAACCATATTTTAAATTCGGATTATCTGATGAATATATTACTCCTAAAACGGTTGTTGATTCTATAACATTAAACCATAAGTTAATAGTTTTGGCTTCATAATCGAAGGAATCCGGCAATTTAACATAGCTATTAATCCCAGTCAATAACAAAACTTGATTATTACTATTATGAAAGTCAAGATTTAAGTATTTGACATTGTGCTCTATACCATTATTATTACCAAAGACATCATCTGTATTACCTTGAAAAGTATAAAAGGAAACCAAACCATTTTGAGTCGGTTGTTCAGCATCATGTACTTTATTGCAAGAAAATAGAAACATTATTGCAGACATAAGTAAAGGTAATGCTAATTTAATAAAATTCATTTTTGTTTTCATACTTTTTATTAAAAGTGTTTCAAAATGATTGCTAATTCTTTTATCGTAAAAATAATTATTTTGTAATTGTTTAGCTGTCTTTATGCTGTAATAAAATTGTACCCTTCAAAGGTAGTGCATAATTCCTGAAAGACACAACGTTTATTCTTTCTCACTGTTGAAATAAAGCCTTCAATTCTGACGTATATTTCAGCTCCTTTAATAGTACGAAAGCAATTTTATATTTTCTGTTTGACCTTGGCAGGTCTTATGTCCCTTTCGGCAAGATTGTTTGTAAATGGTACTTCCTTGTAGAAAGCAAATGCAAGTACGGCATCCCTTTCCCTGATGAGACGTTCGACAAGGTTCCTTCCCTTGGTTCGTTTGTACCTGCCTTTTCTGCCTGTTGTTTTCGTGGGTGGGGATTCTGCTTTTTCACTAATCTCACAAATGCGGTCATATCTTGATTCTATATGTTTTCATCGCATGACTCTTTCTTCGAAGGGCATCATATAAACAGAAAGTAAAAACGACTTGAATACTTTTGACCAATTGGTTTCCCTGGTTTCTATAAGTCCTTCGAGTTCTCTTAAAATATGGGCGCCACAAATAGAATGTTTAAGTTCTAAGGCTAAAATAATTGGCCCAGTAATCATGGACCAGCCTCGAAAATCTGAGAACTATTAACAGCCTCAACGCAGAATTGTTAACAACGGTATGATTTTGGGATTTTTATTAATCTATTGCCGGCTGATTATAATGTTTCTTATTTTGTATCAGCTAAAAAATTACATAAAAAGAATATAATATTATCAAATCTTTGCGAAGATACCATTTAGCTTTAAAATACTTCATGAACAATTTTCTTAGATACAAGTTTATAAATATCTTACACATTATACTTTGATAATATCTTTTGGATATCCCATTAGCACAACTTCGGAATGGCATAAATTATTCTTAATTCCTGTTGCCAGTTTTCTGATCAGAAATACATAATCAGGCAATAATTTTTCCAATAAGGGTTTAACCTCAAAAAATTCATACGGATTATGATATATTGCTACAGAAAGTACAGGTCTGAATTTTGTTAATGTTTCCTTTGCTCCTTTTACAAATTCCAACGCATTACCTTCAATGTCAACTTTAATAAAACGGGGAGATATATTGTACTTATCTACAATATAATCTATTGACTTTTGGTCAACAAGAATTTCATCATATTTGCCTGCTTTTCTTAACAACGATAATCCCGATGATCCTGTATCTGCAAGCCTGACAGGTGTTTTATTATTAGTTGAAGCTATCCCAGTATTGATGACTTCAAATTTATCGGCATTTATTCCATTTCTGGCAAGGTTTGATTTGTACCTTTCGATAGATTTCTCAGATATTTCAAGCGAATATATTTTCTTGTATTGATAATCTTTCAGGGCTATTGCTGAATCGCCAATATATGCTCCGGCATCAATAAAATCCTGATCTTTGATATAACTTTTAATTTGTTCAGGAAGTAAGCTTAATCCATGATAATAATAGAATACTGATTCTTCAATGTGTTTTGAAATAAACTTTAGTCTTTGTTTATCGCGGTTCAGTTTCTTGAAAATGTTTATCCTGATCCGGTCCATTTCGCATGGTAGCAAACCTCCAATAATTTTTTTTCGCTTAGAACTCTTTTGTTTAAATTTTTCGTCAGGATAATGTAAAAGTCTTTGCACAATAACATCTATAGTTTCAATGGATTCTTTATCAAGATTATTTCTTAATTCAGAGATCTTTTCCACCATATTTGTATTAATAAAATAACTCTTGAAACTACCACCAAGACTATCTGTTATATAGATTGAATATGGTTGTACTATTCTTCTGACTGCCTTAATTATTGTTGTGAGGGAATAATATAATTTTGGAAATATTTTTCTTATTGTTGGCCCTAATTGTTTCATTTATAATTTATTTCCTTAATATGAATTTAATTATTATACTTTTCAGATATCTTTTCCAAACTACATAATTAAAGTATTTGCCAATTATTGAAAGCGGCAATCCATTTGTTGTATATTTAATTGAGAAATCCTTAAGATCTTTGTTTCTGACAACAGGTAATCCCCGGTAAAAATTATTGCTTACATTTTCTCCATGATAAATTTGTACCCAGAGAGATCTGGTCAGGATGAATCTCGATTTTCTTGCTTTTTTATTAAAATATTCTAACCAGATTTCTTTAAATATGTACAAATGCAGATCATCCCATTTTGTATGCCCTTTTTCAAAAACTCCCTTAAGATCATTAGTTTTGGCTTCAATTAGGGTTATAAAAGGAGACATTGGGTAGTAGTAATGAGAGAGTGTCCTGTCTTTAATATTTAAGATATATCCTGATGCCAGTGATATCAGGAAATTATGTCTCATGACTAAACTCTCTTGTATTGTCATAATTGCATCCCTATGAAGACAGTCATCATTATCAATCCTTGTAGTTAAAACCCATTTTACAGCAGGTGCGGTTCTTTTTTTTACATTCTCAATATAACTATGGTTAAAATCCTCAATCCCTTTACAGTAACAAATATTAATAAAGGAGAATGAACCTAACTCTTTTATGAATTCATTAAATTCCAATGGAGTCTCTGTGTCAAAATATATTAACCAGTTAAATGCCTTACGGCTCTGGTTTATAATAGACGGCAAACAATATTCTTTAAATAGTATTATTCTTTTTCTTGTCCACTCTATCCAGCTTTCAAAATCATCATGATTTGATTTAGGAAAATTCCTGAGATTGAATTGAGTAATAATAAAATGTGCATAATCCATCTGCCGACCAGGTTTAAAATTACAAAATTGACCTTTAATCTGAGATTAACATCAATAGTCTTTGAAATCTTTCTTTGAGATCGTTTATGTTATGAGCCCTTTATTTTTTCCAAAAAATCCCTCCTATTCGTAATGAATATTTTATTCCAAGAAACCGCAATATTAAATTTATAGCATGGATGAAATTATATTTCATAAGGTATAGTTTTCTTTTTGTTGGACTTTCAGGATATTCTGTTGTGAAAGAAACATTCCCTGTTTTCTCCGCATAAAAAGGTTTCTCTCTTTTCTTTTTCTCTATGACAATGATGCTGTCATAGTAGTGAATAGAATCCACTGATTTTGTAAATCCATTCACACGTAATGACCTTTGTTTCGAATGGTATGCGTTCAGAAAATCAATGAAATTCTTGCTGTATTCAATGAAAGAGCCTTTGCGTTTGTATCCTCCACCATAATTTTCCCAATAGGATGTTTGCAGGTCTTCACAAAGATAAATTCCGTCTTCTTTGATCGAATCAAATAATTCTTCAAAACTAACAATCTGCTGAAGCATGGTATGTCCTCCGTCATCTATTAAAATATCGATTGGAGGAATCTGGGTCTTTACCTCTCTTAAAAAATTCTTGTCTGATTGGGAGCCAATAAATATTTTGATATTCTCTTCTTCCAGATTTTTACACCTTGGATCAACATCTATACCAAATATTCTTGATTTCTCTCCAAAATATTCCTTCCACATTTGCAGACTGCCACCTTGAGAAACTCCTATTTCAAGAATTACGACTTCTTTATTTCTATAATGATTGAAATGTCTATCATAAATATCAAAATAATGTGGGAACTTGTAGATGAGTCTTTTATTGTTTTGTCTGAAATACTTTTCTAAATCATTCATATTCGTTGTAATTGCTAATTATTTTTCTAAATTGTCTTAAATGGCTACTAAACTAATTATACAAAGAGATTAAATTCTCCTTCACCTTTGCCATGTTATGCTCCCTAAGAATTGCATCCATTCCATTTTTACCCAGAACAGATCTCAGTTCTCGATTGTTAATAAGTTTTATGACTGCATCACGAAACTCAGTCATGTTTCTGAAAACCAGTCCGCAGTTATTTTTTTCAACAAGATTTTGCTGGGGCAGGCAATCAGATACAATCAACGGTTTCCCTCCCAGCATATATTCATAAATTTTATTGGCAACACCCGATTCATGCTGCGGGTTCTTGTGAAAAGGTGCAAGGCAAATATCTGATATTCCCAGATAAGCTGGGAATTCCTTTGATTCTATCCAGGGAATATAATGTATATGATCTTTCAAAAGATCAGATTCTACGATTTGTGAAAACAGAGGATAGTCTTTTTTGTCAACCGGCCCAATAAGCAGGAAATTTACTGAGCAGCCCTCTTCAATCAGGTTGGTGAAAACTCTGAGCGCATCAAAGATTCCTCTTCTTTCCGCAATCACTCCGTAATAAAAAATAATAGGGAATCCTTGTTTAAATGGATTATTTGCGACCCCTTTGCTTTGGTATTCCGGTTGCGAAAGATCCGGCACATTCGGTAAAACGACAAACCTGTCTTCCTCCAGTTCATGATACTTATTTAAGAGCACATCCCTGAAATCGTTGCTGAGGACAATTATCCGGTCAGCATAACTTAAATATTCAGGTTCCTTTTTCTCCCATTCATCCGGCCGGGAAACAAGTCTCCTTAAAAATCCCTTTGTCCAGTTATATGTCCTGACCGTATATGGGTAATTCTCATGAAGATCGAGTATCAAAGGGATTTTAAAATTTGTCTTTCTTATTCCTTTGTATGCAGCACGCGACATATAAAGATCATGGACGTGAAGATATTCAACATCATTTTGAATGATGAATTTCTTAATTTTTGCTGCCCAGAACCACTCATAAAGTGGAATAGCGTTAAACATAAAAAACAATATATCCTTGACTTTTTTTGGAATAATTATTCTCGTGATATGAATCTTGTCAACAGGATCTTTATAGGTTGTGACAAACCCGAAGCATAATACAAAAATTTCAAATCCCTGTTCCTTAAGTATTCCTATTTCCCTGAGGACACGGATATCATTATTCAATTCATTATCAACAACTATTCCAATCTTCATGATTTGGCATTTATAAGCAAAGGGATTATCTTTTTTGTCAATTCCCTTCTGCTATAGAACGCGTTTGAGTTCTTTTGGGTTAATGATTTTCCGGAAATCAGTTGTATCATAATTTCAGAAATCCCTTTGGAATCCAAGTAGGACAAGGTTTTTCTATATTCTGTATTTCCTATAATTCCGGCAGCATCACCATCAAGAGGACCAAGACAGATTATCGGTTTCCCTGATGCAATGTATTCGAAAATTTTTCCGGTGATAATGCTCTTATTACTTTGATGGTCAGGTATAATAAGCAATAAGACAGATGTATTAAGCATATACTGTATTGCTGCAGTGTGGTCAACATATGGGATAAACTCAAGAATTGAATCTCCTGATTTCGATTGAATCAGATCTTTCTGATTTTGCGATACTGTCCCAATAAACCTTAAAATAATTTCATTCCCATTATCTTTAAATATCTGAACGGCATTTAAAAAACCGGCAATAGGGTAAATATCTGAAAGAGTGCCTACATAGGTTATAGTAAACATAGCAGGAATGATCGGAGTGATTCCAGTGAAATCGTCTTCATCATAACCATTAGTTATTACCTCTGTCTTGTATTCTACCCCTTTAATTTTTGATGAAAACAGGTTTTTAAGTGATACTCCGACAGTTATTATTTTATCAGCTTTATTCAGGACACTTTTCTCAAACCGCTGGTCGATACTTTTTGAGATAAAGGTAGGGTAGAACTGTTTATAATAATAGATATCGGTCCAGGGATCACGAAGATCCGCAATCCAATTTAAAGCCGGATATTTCTTTTTGATCTTCAACCCTATAAGTTGTGTTGAATGAGGCGGACTTGTAGTAATTATATTTATTATTCCCTCTTTTTCAATTAATTCACATGCTTTTTTAAATGCATATTTGTTCCATCCTTTTCTGGGGTCAGGAAGAAAAAAATTGCCCCTGATAAACCGGAAAATCTTTCCTTTAAGTGTATTATCTATACTATTTGCAAAACCGGCCGTCGGGATCTTCGATTTATTCTTACTGTAAATACCAAAGTAGTTAATTGCAGGAGTCGGGTAAACTCTTATTGATGAAGGCAAATCATCATTGAGTGAAAAGTCCGTAACCGGATATGCGGCGTACTCGGGATCAACAGTAAGAATAATTGGTTCCCATCCAAGTTCAGGGAGGTATTTAGAAAATTTAAGCCATCGCTGTACTCCGGCACCTCCGCTTGGAGGCCAGTAATACGTGACAATAAGAACCTTATTCATCTTATAGCTTTTTTAATAAGCTTTGAATAGAGACTTTTTCTTTAATGATTTCTAAAAGTTGTCCAATCTGAACTCTCTCCTGTTGCATGCTATCCCGGTACCTTATTGTAACGCTCTTATCTTCAAGAGTCTGGTGATCAATTGTTATGCAATAGGGTGTACCGATAGCATCCTGCCGGCGATATCTTCTGCCAATAGAGTCTTTATCGTCATACTGGCAGTTAAAATCGAATTTAAGATCATGAACAATTTTTTCAGCAATATCAGGGAGGCCGTCTTTTTTTACAAGTGGCATCACGGCCAGTTTTACAGGAGCAAGAAATGAGGGTAACCGCAGAACGACACGAGTATCAGTGCTACCATTCTCTTTCTTTAATTCCTCTTCCTGGTATGCGGCAGAAATAACCTGCAGAAACATCCTGTCAACACCGATTGATGTTTCTATTACATATGGAATATATGATTCCCCTTTCTCAGGATCGAAATACTGCATTTTTTTACCGCTGTATTCCTGATGCTGTTTCAGATCATAGTCGGTCCTTGAGTGTATTCCTTCAACCTCTTTGAATCCGAATGGGAATTTAAATTCAATATCCGTTGCTGCATTTGCATAGTGGGCAAGCTTAACATGATCGTGGAACCGGTAATTCTCACTTCCGAAACCAAGTGCCTGGTGCCATCTCATCCGTGTCTCTTTCCATTTTTTAAACCAGTCAAGCTCGCTGCCTGGTTGTACAAAGAACTGCATCTCCATCTGTTCAAATTCTCGCATCCGGAAGATAAACTGCCGGGCGACGATTTCATTCCGGAATGCTTTCCCTATTTGTGCAATGCCAAACGGTATCTTCATCCTTCCAGTCTTTTGAACATTAAGAAAATTGACAAAGATCCCCTGGGCGGTTTCGGGACGAAGATAAATTTTATTTGCCCCCTCGGAAGTTGACCCTATCTCAGTTGAAAACATCAGGTTAAACTGCCTTACCTCGGTCCAGTTTCGTGTACCTGATATCGGGCAAACTATTTCATTATCAATAATAATCTGTCTTAATTCCGCCAGGTTGGTTTCATTAAGAGCTTTTGAAAACCGTGCATTTAATTCATCAATTTTTAACTGGTTTGCAAGTACTCTTGGATTAGTCTCCCTGAATTTTTTTTCGTCGAAAGCTTCACCGAACCTTTCTCTGGCCTTATCAACTTCCTTTGTTATCTTGTCATCGATCTTTGCAAGGTGCTCCTCAATAAGGACGTCTGCCCTGTACCTTTTTTTAGAATCTTTGTTGTCTATGAGTGGATCATTAAATGCATCAACATGCCCTGAAGCTTTCCAGATTGTCGGATGCATAAATATTGCTGAATCAAGCCCCACAATATTATCGTTGAGAAGGACCATACTGTCCCACCAGTACTTCTTTATATTGTTTTTCAGTTCAACGCCATACTGGCCATAGTCATATACTGCACTTAATCCGTCGTAGATCTCACTCGAAGGGAAAACATATCCGTATTCTTTACAATGAGCTACCAGTTTTTTAAAATTATCTTCCTGAGCCATAATTGTTTTAGTTTACTTAAGCGGGAGACAAAAGTAATGGAAAATGTTGGGTTATACAATCAAGTTTGTCCTCCTCCCCTGATTTTTTTACCCCCCATCCCCCCAATTGGAGGGCTATGTATTTTATTATAAATCTTTCAATTAAAATAAAATTCCTCAAGTCACAATTCAATTTATAATCTGCGAAATACCATAAAATACCAGTAAATAATCAGTATTTTGTTTTTTAAAGCCCCCCATTTGGGGGGTTGGGGGGTTAAATTGTATCTTTGCTCCTTCTTTAGAATTCAGAAGTGATGAAAAAGATAACCGATTTCCTCGTTATAGGTTCTGGTATAGCCGGACTTACATTTGCACTTAAAGCTGTGAAGTTTGGAAAAGTCACAATTGTTACCAAGGCAAATCTTGAAGATACAAATACACGTTATGCACAAGGAGGTATAGCCGCTGTGTTCAGTGAACCGGATAACTTTGAGAAGCATATAAATGACACTCTGGTTGCCGGTGGCGGAATATGTAATGAGGAAGTTGTAAGAATGGTTGTTCATGAAGCTCCTGACCGAATTAAGGATCTGATTAATATGGGCGTCTCATTTGATAAAAAAGAAGACGGAACATACGATTTGGCGAAAGAGGGTGGCCACACTGAGTATAGGATACTGCATCATAAGGATAAAACGGGGGAGAGTATCCAGAAAACTTTAATGGAAAGAGTCAGGAATGAAGCCAAAATAGAAATTCTTGAACATCATTTTGCAATTGAGCTGCTTACACAACATCACCTTGGAGAAGAGGTTAAAAGAAATTATCCGGATATAAAGTGCTATGGTGCGTATGTTGCTGATCTTATTAACCAGCAGGTAATTACTATCCTTTCAAAAGTGACAGTCATTGCTACAGGAGGAATAGGGAACGTTTATCTGACTACCACCAATCCCGAAATTGCCACTGGTGATGGAGTTGCAATGGTTTACAGAGCAAAAGGAACGATTGAGAATATGGAGTTTATCCAGTTTCACCCNNGTTCTGAAGAATCTTTCAGGTGAAAAATTCATGAACAGATACGACAGCAGAGGATCGCTGGCACCACGTGATATCGTTGCAAGGGCCATAGATAATGAGATGAAAATATGGGGAGATGATCATGTTTGGCTCGATTGTACCCAACTGAATAAGGAGGAACTCAAAGACCACTTTCCAAATGTATATGAACATTGTCTTGAACGGGGGATAGATATAACCAAAGATATGATACCAGTAGTTCCCTGCGCACATTATTCATGCGGTGGTATTAAAGTTGATATAAATGGACAAAGTAATATTGACAGGCTTTATGCTCTGGGTGAGGCATCTTCTACCGGATTGCATGGGGCAAACAGACTTGCATCCAATTCTCTTATAGAAGCTGCAGTGTATGCCCACCGGGCAGCAGTTCATTCCGGAGCAAGACTGAATGATCTGACATTTGAAGAACGGATACCTGTTTGGGATTATAAAGGTACAACTCACCTCGAGGAAATGGTTCTCATTACTCAAAGCACTAAAGAGGTTCAAATGATCATGAGTAATTATGTAGGGATAGTCCGGTCCGACATTAGACTTGAAAGAGCTATGGTGCGTCTGGATATTTTATATGAAGAAACGGAAAGGCTTTATAAAAAATCGCTTATTTCAAAGAAGATCTGCGAATTAAGAAACCTTATAAATGTCGGTTATATTATAATCAAAATGGCGAAGAATCGTCACGAGAGTGTGGGCCTTCATTACTCTATAGATTATCCGAAAAGGGCAAGCTCTGAATTCTGAAAGACATTATGTACTATGAACCATCTTGAATCAACATTTACCGGCAAAAACAGCTTCTGGAGATACATTGTAATGTTTGCTGTCGTTCTTATTGTGTCAAACACTATCGGGGCTATACCCTTGCTTATCGCCACCCTGATAAAATCGTTTTCAAATCCGGCTGTGTTTACACAGCTTGCTGCCAACCCGAATGATTTCAGTGTTATCGGGCTCAACCCGAATGTAGGGTTTGTTATGATGCTCTTTCCATTCATTGCAGGATTAATAGCTTTTATTCTTCTGGTTAAACCTTTAAATAACCGGACCCTTAAAATGACTATTAACGGGACGGGGAAAGTCAGGTGGAACAGGTTTTTTATTTCAGGTGGTGTCTGGCTGATACTTTCTGCCTTTTATTTGTTCTTCTATCTTAAGCTTGATCCTGCAAATTTTACACTTAATAACAAAACTGCTTCTCTGATCATTCTTTCGATTGTTTCAGTATTATTTATTCCATTTCAGGCAGCGTTCGAAGAGGTGCTTTTCAGGGGATATCTTATGCAGGGATTTGCAGCTCTGGTTAAGAACAGATGGTTCCCGATANNCCACAATATGTAGTCTTTGGAATGATATTTGGCATTATTACCATACTTGATGATGGTATTGAATCGGCAATGGGTGCACATACTGCAAATAATATTTTCCTGTGCATAATGGTGACTAACCGATCCTCAGCTTTGCAGACTCAGGCACTTTATGAACAAATCAATATTCATCCCTGGACTGAATTTGCCGCACTTGTAGTTACTGGCATTGTTTTTATTATGATACTGAAGCTGATTTTCAAATGGGAGAGATTTTCGCTGCTATTTAGAAAAATACCTGGTTGATTACCTCATCCCCCTTTCCCAAGAGAGGAGGGAGAATGTTCAGTAAATGTGTGATTTAGCGGGGTGAGGTAAAAAGAAAAGGAAGGGCTGAGGATATCGGATTATCAACAGTTTTATATGTTATATATAGACGTCTTATCATCCGTCCTGAAGTCGCCCCATTTTTCCCGGATATCCTCTATAATGTTCCTGATATGGTCAACCTCTACAGCTGTCAGAAGACTAAGCCGGGTTTCCTTAAAATGAGGTAATCCTTTAAAGTAATTGGAAAGATGCCTGCGCATTTCAAATATGGCTCTTTTTCCCTCTTTGTATTCCAATGATTTATCAAGATGAAGAAGAGCAAGATCAGCCTTCTCATTTACAGATGGCTCAGGCAAAAGCTCACCAGTCCTGAGGTAATGCCTGATATCGCGAAAAATCCAAGGTCTTCCGACNNTGCCTGAATACCAACATCCTGCAACCGCTCTGAAAT
Organism: Bacteroidales bacterium; assembly: GCA_003141495.1. GTDB lineage: Bacteria > Bacteroidota > Bacteroidia > Bacteroidales > VadinHA17 > LD21. Next base: position 41,247 of record PLMC01000050.1, on the reverse strand, counting down.
CTCTACAATGTTCTTACTGTCATCATCCCATCCGAGTCGGGTTTTGACAGTAACCGGAAGCTTAACTGATTTGACTATAGCTTCAGTCATTTCAATCATCAATGGCAGGTTGCGGAGCATCCCTGCGCCGGCTCCCCGGTTGGCAATTTTTTTAACCGGACATCCGAAATTAATATCGATGAGTTCAGGCTTTGCCTCTTCGGCAATTAGAGCTGCTTCTACCATTGAATCGGTTAAATGCCCGTACAATTGTATGCCAATTGGTCTTTCAAAATCATAGATATCCAGTTTTCTGACACTCTTCTTGCCGTCACGTATAAGGCCGTCAGAAGAAACGAATTCGGTGTACATAAAATCAGCACCATACATTTTACAGACCATTCGGAATGAAGGATCAGTAATGTCTTCCATTGGAGCTAAGAACAATGGATTCTCACCTAACAATATGTTGCCAATTTTCAAATTCCTGATATTTTAAATTAGGGCAATATGTATAGACTTGGAATGCAACGTCTTTACATATTTGTGTATATTTAAGTGATTGCAAAATTAATAAAATGGACGACAAACAGAGGCATTTCAAATTATACAATGAATCTCCTCTTTATCAGCTTTTTGTGTCATTTGTGATAATATTGGGAGTAGGCATTACACTGTCAATAATTCTGTTTCTGGCAGGTGAACTGATTTTCGGTTCCGATTTAACAGTGCTTGAAAAATCCGCAGAGGCATTAAGCGATAACGATGTTGATTTTCTGAGGTACATTCTGATAATTCAGGACATTTCACTTCTCCTTGTTCCTTCAATTATAATACTGGTTATGATGAAACCAGAATCTTCGACCGGACTAATCGAACTAAAAATCCCACACTTGAAGGAGGCAGGTCTCGTTGTTATTCTTGCCTTCTGTATATTCCCTATTACCAGTTTTACCGGACAGCTCAACGCCGGTATGCATCTTCCGGAGTGGCTTTCGGGTGTTGAAAAGTGGATGGTAGAAAAAGAAGATCATGCAAATAACATTATCAATCAGGTTATGGTTTCTCCTGCTTTCGGAACAATGATTATGAATCTTTTTATCATTGCTATTCTTCCTGCAATGGCAGAGGAAATATTATTCAGAGGAGTACTGCAAAAAATCTTATATAACCTTTTCAAATCAGGTCATGCGGCAATCTGGGTCACAGCCTTTGTTTTCAGCACCATACATTTTCAGTTTTTTGGATTTGTTCCAAGATTCATACTCGGACTGGTTTTTGGTTATCTTTTTTTCTGGAGTGGAACCCTCTGGCTTCCCGTAATTTCACATTTTGTCAATAATGCAGTTCCTGTAGTTTTAGCATATATTCAAGGTATGCAGAAATTTTCTGAACCTGTGGATACGCCTCTATTGAAACAGATTATTGTTCTCCCTTTGTCAATAGCAATCAGTCTGGTAATATTATTTTATTTCAGGAATAAAAGCAGGAACACTAATGGATCAGATAATCCAGAAGTAAGCGTCTTAAACTGATTCGGACCATGTTTGAGCCTGAGCTTCTGCAACATTAGTTTTCTCAAGTTCTCCTTTCCTGTAAAAATAAACCAGTCCGTATTCCTCACTCAATGTTTTTCTTATCTCTTCAGGAAGTGCGTTGTGGAAATTTTCAACTTCATTCCAAACCTGAAGAATAATTTCATCGGCTTCTTTTCGGAGATTATTATTCTTTTCAGTGTAATCAAAGGTCCTTTTTGCAAGGGTATTATGATAAGTCCATGCTTCAATGAAGTTTTCAAACCTGACTTTTACCACTGCGACTGTGGGATTTGTTATCGGACTTCCTCCTTTCTTTATCCTGAACTCTTCACCCTCAATTATCCTTCTGCCCCAACTCATTAACTCGTTTTCGGTGCTAAGTGAGGGGACTGTCGATTCATCAGTAGCAAGCCCATAAAAGGCCCTTGTCTCGCCAGGAAGGTCACCACGGAAAATTGCCATATTCATTACCCGAATAAAGTGAGTCAGATAAATCCGGGCCTTTCGCAAAGTCTCATTATAGTCTTTGCCTTTTTTATTTTTGGAAGCCAAAGCCTGACGATATAACTGGAAGTTATGATCGAAAAGCGGCAGAAACTTCTGAAGGCGCATAATTGTTTTTGATGAAAAGGCCAGTTTATTAGGTGGAAGCTCCTTCCCCTTTTCTAGTGCAGTTTTCATCGCCTTTATCCGGGCAGTATCTGTATTGGGTAATCTTCTGTATGGCATATATGGGTTGAGTTGTTAACAAGATGTTGATAACGCATACGAATATAGCAATATTTTGTTAATTACAATAACTATTCGCATTTTATTAAACTGATTACTACAAATATCAAATCTCACTTTCTGGACTTAGGATTGTTAATAACACTTAATCGAATTTTGCAGCAGGCACAGTTGTACTGGCACTGTTTTTTTCCGGACTGAAAGGAGGCTGGAGTATCGATAAGAAATTACATTAACTTAGTGGTTTCAAACCATTAAATCATTCTGATATGTTTAAAAGTGAAGTATATATTAAAAGGAGAGAGGAACTCCATAAAAAATTAAAAACAGGTATTGCACTCTTTATCAGCAATCTTGAGGCGCCGATGAATTATCCTGATAATACTTACCATTTCAGACAGGATAGTGATTTCTTATATTTTTTCGGAATTGATTTACCCGGGTTCGTCGGACTAATGGATTTCGATTCGGGAAAGGACAGGATATTCGGCAATGATTACGACATGGATGATATTATTTGGATGGGTCCCCAACCGACAGTCAGAGAGCTTGCACTTAAATGTGGTATTTCTGATACTGCATTGATGTCTAAGCTCATGGATGCAATTAAGGATGTACAACTGAAGAAGAGGAAAATTCATTTTCTTCCTCCTTACAGGGGAGAAACAAAGATGAAACTGGGTGTCCTGCTGAAGGAAAATCCATGCCAGATGAAAACACTGGCATCAGTTGACCTGATAAAAGCTGTTATCTCAATGAGATCAATAAAAGAAAAAGTTGAAATTGATGAAATAGAAAAAGCAGAGGATATTGCTTATGAAATGCATGTCACTGCAATGAGAATGTGCAAACAGGGAGTCAGAGAGCAGGATATTTTCGGAGCAATTGAAGGAATAGCCCTGGCAAAGGGAGGGGGTACCTCATTCCCCATAATTCTAAGTATTAACGGACAGACCCTTCATAACCATTCGCATGGTAATATCCTGACAAAAGGAAAGATGATGGTCTGTGACGCCGGCGCTGAGACGAACCTTCATTATGCCTCAGATATTACCCGTACAACTCCGGTTGGAGGAAAATTCAACGATAAACAGAAAGACATTTATGAAATTGTGCTTAAAGCTAATACAGAGGCAATAAAAGCTACAAAACCGGGAATGTCAAATCGTGATCTGCATTTTATGGCCTGTAAGATCATAACAACAGAAATGAAAAACTTAGGATTGATGAAAGGTGATGTAGATGAGGCTGTTATTGCAGGGGCTCATGCACTATTCATGCCTCACGGACTTGGTCACATGATGGGTCTCGATGTACACGATATGGAAGCTCTGGGAGAAAACTTCATCGGTTATAATGATGCAGTAAAGCGAAGTGAACAGTTTGGTACAGCGTTTCTCAGATTTGCTCTGCCATATAAACCTGGTCATGTATTCACTGTTGAACCAGGATGCTACTTCATTCCAGAGTTGATTGAAAAATGGAAAGGCGAAGGTAAATTCAAAGAATTCATCAATTATAATAGGATTGATGCCTATATGTCAATCGGAGGTATCCGGATTGAAGATAATGTTTTGATTACTGAGAAAGGGCATAAGGTTCTTGGGAAACCAATTCCAAAAACTGTAAAAGAAATAGAATCAATTTGTTCTTAAATCTCTGTGTAACTCTGTGTCTCCTCTGTGTAACTCTGTGATAGTTCTTAATTAATTGTTACACAGAGAACCACAGAGTCCCGATAGCTATCGGGATCACAGAGTACCACAGAGGGAATGCACCTTATAAAAGTGGGACGACTTTTTGCCATAAGCGATATTCACGGTTGTTATAAGCCATTTTATGAGCTTCTAGTAAATACTATCAAGCTCACTAAATCGGATCAGCTAATACTACTCGGTGATTACATAGATCGAGGAAATCAGAGTAAAGAAGTTATTGATTTCATTATTGATCTTATAAGAGAAGGGTTTAACGTTACACCGCTTACAGGTAATCATGAAGCAATGTTGGTTGACTCCTATTATAATCAGGACATATTACCACTATGGTTAATGAACAATGGTATGTCGACCCTGGAAAGTTTCGGAATTTATGATATAAGAGAAATTGATAGTCTGTATCTGGAATTTTTTACCAAACTCGATTTTTATAAGATAATTGGCAATGTGATTTTTGTCCACGCCGGATTTGATGATTCTGCGACTGATCCCTTTGCTGATAAGCGTAGTATGCTTTGGGAATGCAGGCTATCATATCAAAATCCTAAGTTATCGGATAAAACAATAATTCATGGTCATCGACCAAAAACCATTTCTTATGTTAAAAAGCTAATAGCTGAAAAATCAAAAGTAATCCCAATTGATACGGGTTGTGTATATGTCAATCAGGATGGATATGGAAATCTGTCAGCTCTTGAAATAAATAGTATGGCTCTCTATTCTGTTCCGGGTCAAAACGCCTTGTAATATTCCCTGTAAAGTCTTGCTATATTTACAAGTTTGATCTCTTTCGGACATTCCGCTTCACATGCTCCGGTGTTTGAGCAGTTGCCGAATCCGAGTTCATCCATCTTTTCAACCATTGTCCTTACTCTCTCCCTGGCTTCAACACGTCCCTGTGGCAACAGAGCGAACTGCGATATTTTAGCCGATACAAACAACATTGCTGATGCATTCTTGCAGGCGGCTACACATGCACCGCATCCGATACAGATCGCAGAATCAAATGCATCATCGGACTTTTTCTTCTGAATGAGGATTGAATTGGCTTCCGGAGCGGCTCCGGTGTTGACAGAAATAAACCCACCTGCAATCTGTATTTTGTCAAAAGCACTTCTGTCGACGATCAGATCTTTGATAACCGGGAAAGGTTTTGCTCTCCAGGGTTCTACCCAAATTGTATCTCCTTCCTTAAAATATCTCATTGAAAGAGAACAGGTTGTTATAGCAGGAACCGGACCATGAGGATGTCCGTTAATATACATACCGCATGACCCGCAGATACCTTCACGACAGTCGTTGTCAAAAGCCACCGGATCCTTATGCTCTTCAATAAGCTTTTTATTGAGAGCATCGAGCATCTCAAGGAATGCCATCTTGGGAGATACATTATCCATTATATAGGTCTCAAAGTTACCTTTGGCTTTTGGGTTTTTCTGTCGCCATATTTTAAGTGTTAACTTCATATGCTTAGGGTATTATTTATCTAGTCTTTAAAATGCAATCTCGTTTTTCCCGCATACCGGAAACCGCGTACCGCGTACCATTATTTGTAGCTCCTCACCTTCATCTCAACTTCTTCAAACTTAAGTTCTTCCTTATGGAGATTATGAGGATTCCCTTCACCTGCATATTCCCACACAGCCACATAAGCGAACTCTTCATCGTTTCTCAGGGCCTCACCTTCCGGGGTCTGATATTCTTCCCTGAAATGAGCACCGCATGATTCTTTTCTGTTAAGAGCATCAGTGACCAGAAGCTCTGCAAGTTCAAAATAATCAGCAACTCTTCCTGCCTTTTCAAGTTCCTGGTTTAGCTCGGCAAATTCCCCTGGAATATTGAGATCTCTCCAGAACTCATCCCTGAGATCTTTAATTAATATCAGAGCTTTATTCAGTCCTTCTTCATTCCTTACCATTCCACAATAATCCCACATTATCTTACCTAATCGTTTATGAAAAGAAGCTGCAGTCTTTCTTCCCTTTATTGAAATAAATTTATTAAGTCTTTCGATAACTGTTTTTTCTGCTTCAGCAAATTCAGGTTTATCGGTTGGGATTTTAGGAACACGGATCTCATCAGCCAGATAATTACTAATTGTATTTGGAAGAATAAAGTATCCGTCACCTGAAGCCTGCATCAGAGAGCTGGCTCCCAGACGGTTAGCTCCATGATCTGAGAAGTTAGATTCTCCAATAGCATAAAGTCCGGGGATAGTAGTCATCAGCTCATAATCAACCCATAATCCGCCCATTGTGTAATGACCTGCAGGGTATATACGCATCGGTTCTTCATACGAATCGATTCCTGTGATTGTTTTATACATATCAAATAAGTTCCCGTATTTGTTTTCAATCGCTTCTTTTCCCTGTTTTTTTATTGAATCGCGGAAATCAAGATTGACGGCTAATCCTGTCTCACCTATACCAAAACCGGCATCGCAACGTTCCTTCGCTGCCCTTGAAGCTACATCCCTTGGAACAAGGTTTCCGAAGGCCGGGTATCTTCTTTCAAGAAAATAATCTCTTTCTTCTTCAGGTATATCATTTGCAGGTCTTGAGTCTCCTTTTGTTTTTGGTACCCAAACGCGTCCATCGTTACGGAGTGACTCCGACATAAGTGTCAGTTTTGACTGAAACTCATTCAGCTGAGGAACACAGGTAGGGTGTATCTGGACAAAACTCGGATTGGCAAAAAAGGCTCCTTTTTTATGTGCTTTCCATGCTGCTGAGGCATTTGAATTTACAGCAAGAGTTGAAAGGAAATAAATTGTTCCATATCCCCCGGTGGCAAGTACAACTGCATGTGCTGCATGTCTCTCAATTTCGCCTGTAAGAAGATTACGGGCAATTATCCCCCGCGCTTTACCCTCAATCAGAACAAGATCAAGCATCTCTCTCCTGGGATACATTGTCACGTTACCTTTTTTTATCTGTCGGTTAAGAGATGAATAAACGCCCAGCAGACATTGTTGTCCGGTCTGACCCTTCGAATAAAAGGTTCTTGATACCTGTACTCCACCAAAAGATCTTGTATCGAGTGTTCCGCCATAATCACGTGCAAAAGGTACGCCGAGTGCAGTAAAATGATCGATAACCTGGTTGCTTACTTCGGCAGCCCGGTAAACATTTGCTTCACGGGCCCTGAAGTCACCTCCCTTTATCATATCATAGAAAAGTCTAAAGGTGCTATCCCCATCATTCTGATAGTTTTTGGCTGCATTTATTCCCCCCTGAGCAGCAACTGAATGAGCCCTGCGGGGTGAATCCTGATAACAGAAGGTTTTCACGCTGTACCCGAGTTCACCAAGAGCAGAAGAAGCACTTGCTCCAGACAAGCCTGTACCGATGACAATTATTTCAAGTTTTTTCTTATTAGCAGGGTTGACAAGTTTCACAGAAGCTTTATACTTTGTCCATTTCGTAGCCAATGGCCCATCTGGTATCTTTGAAATTAGTTTTCCCATGATTATAATTTTTTATCTTTTCGGATTTATCTGAAAAGCCATAATGTGACAGAAATAAATGCAAAACCTGCAGGGAGAATAATAGCATAAACCAGAGCAACCAGTTTAACTACCGGACTCCATATTCTGTGATTAAGTCCAATTGTCTGGAATGCAGAATAAAAAGCATGATAAAGGTGAAACCCGAGTAGTGCAAAACAGGTAAGATAAATGATATCGTAAGCAGGGATCTTAAATAGACTATGAGCAACGGAATAGAAATCCTCAGGATTCCCTTTGACTATTCCTAGCTTTATGAAGTAGAAATTGAACCAGTGAAGGATCAAAAAAGTAAGGATTATCGCTCCTGTCCAGATCATGAAACGGGAGAAAAATGAAGTCTCTGATTTATTGTATCTGACATAACCAACCGGACGGGCAAACCAGTTCTGGATCTGAAGGTAAATTCCCCATGAAATATGAATAAGTATCGCTCCAAAAAGAACAATCTCCATTATTTTTATTAAAGGAAAAGTTGCCATAAAATGGGCTGCAGAGTTAAATGGACCGGGTTCACTCTTTAACAGCATCAGGTTGATAATAAGATGAAGCGGTAAAAACGTGAGAAGGAATAAGCCGGCTAATGCCATCACAAATTTCTTGGTAATTGAGGAAAACAAAACTTTACTCATTGGTTATGAAATGTTTAGAGTTTATCTTTTTGCCACGGAAGGAAGTTTATCAAAGTTAAATTTATTAAATCAGATTTACAATTATGCAGTCATGCTAATTATCACAAAATACTTCTGACAATGAGTATATATTTCATTAGTTTATAATTGGCTAACTTTACAAAGTCAAAAATCTTATTAAAATGTTTTTTCTATACAGAGGAAGGAGGATTCACTATACAGATTCGGGTGATGGGGCCGTTATTGTCCTTCTTCATGGTTATCTTGAATCATCCGAAGTGTGGAATGGTTTTTCCGGGAAACTAGCATTATCCTTCAGGGTTATTTCAGTGGATCTGCCAGGATGTGGCCTTTCAGATGTTTTTGGAGAGGTTCATAGTATGGAGTTTATGGCTGTGGCAATTAAAGAACTTTTTGATCATCTCGGAATTATAAAAGTGTTCCTGACAGGCCATTCTCTCGGAGGATATGTAACGCTCGCTTTCCTTGAACTTTTCCCGGATCTGCTTTCAGGTTATTGTCTCTTTCATTCACAACCATTTGCTGATACTCCGGCGGCAATTGAAAAACGAAAGCGCGAAATTGAAATAGTTAAAATGGGAAAGAAGAACCTGATGTATCCTGATAATGTAATAAAAATGTTTGCCTCGTCGAACCTCGAAAAGTTTTCTGATGCTCTTCAAAGGTCAAAAAATATTGCTTCCCGGATTCCCGGGGAAGGAATTATTGCAGTTCTGAACGGTATGATGATCCGTACCTCAAGGTTAACATTTATGGAAGAGGGTAAAGTGCCATGCCTGTGGATATTGGGATCAATGGATAATTATATCCCGCACGATTTTATTCAGAAACAGGTTAATCTGCCTGATAATGCAAAAATCGTGATCCTTGCAAATTCCGGGCATATGGGATTTGTTGAAGAAGAAGAGTTCACAATTAGAACTATAAGAGAATTTGTAAGCGAATATGTATGATTTTTTCCCGCAGATTTCGCAGATCTGCGCAGATTGATCAGCGTAAATCTGTGAGATCAACGGGAGAATGATAATTACTTCTTCAGAAAATCAATTGCATATTTAAGTGTAGTATCAATCTCCTCCCAGATAGGATAAAACCCTTTGTTATCCAGAATATTACGGGCAATATATGCTTTCATCTGGGTATGAATTATTGCTCCTGAAATTTTTAGCCCTCCCGGATCTTTCTTTACGCCGTTTGATGAAGCAAATTGTACAAACTGATCAAGAAGAGCCTGTTTATCAAGATATTTTTCCATCTCTCCCGGTTCAAGATATTTCTTTAACACGTCCCTGTTGTTCTCAGTATATTTAAGAGCAAATCTGTAAATAAAAGATCTTACTTTAATGAAATAAGGTGATACTCCTGATGTATCGACAGGTACAAATTTGTCGGGCATTATGCCTCCTCCTCCATATACTATATGACCCCCTGGTGTGGTAAATTTGAGAGAGTCAGAAAAATGAATGCTGTCGGATACTTCATATTCGCCATGTGTATATCTCTGGTTAAGATCGTCGAAATATTTTTCAAACCCATCTTTATATGGTTTTTGTATTGATCTGCCGGTGGGTGTATAATAACGGGCGATAGTAAGTCGCATTCCTGAACCATCAGAGAATGGTATAGGTTCCTGAACCAGTCCCTTCCCAAAGGATCGACGGCCAATAATGGTTCCCCGGTCGTTATCCTGCAGAGCTCCTGCAAGTATTTCACTGGCCGATGCAGTCCACTCGTCGATAAGGACAACAAGGTTCCCCGTCTCAAATTCTCCTTTACCCGTAGCTTTTGCCTCACTCCGGGGTGAAGTTCGGCCCTTTGTATAAACTATCAGCTGACCTTCCTTCAGGAATTGGTCCGCAATCTGAATCGCAGCTTCCATTATCCCTCCGGAGTTGCCGCGAAGATCAAGGATAAGACTGGTCATACCATGACTTTTAAGGTCGCCGAGCCCTTTCATGAACTCATCAAAGGTTGTCATGGCAAATGTGTTGATCTTGATATATCCTATATGATCATTCACCATATAATCAACATCAACGCTGTATATTGGGATTTTGTCGCGGGTTATCTCAAAAGGAATAAGCTCTTTCTGACCACTTCGAAGTATTTTTATTTTAACAACGGTACCCCTCAGTCCTTTAAGCATCCCCATCACCTTTTCGTCAATGATATGTTTGCCGGCAACCAGAGAATCATTGACATAAAGAATCTTATCTCCTGGCAATAGCCCCAGTTTTTCGGAGGGCCCGCCGGGAATTGTACTTATTATAAGGATTGTATCGGTGAGCATACTGAAAGAAATTCCAATTCCCTCAAAGTTACCCTGCAAAGGCTCATTGGAGCGGGCAAGATCTTTTGCCGGAATATATACGGAATGAGGATCAAGTTTTTTAAGTATCGCCGGAATGGCTGCCTCAACCAGATCATTACGGTTAACCGAATCAACATAATTCGATTCAATGATATTCAGAATGCTGTTTAGCTTATCATTTCTTGGCTTGATAATTGAATGCTGCGGGAAGTCCTTATCTGACGGAAGAAAACGGCCGATTAAAATACCGAGTGCCAACGCGATTCCAAGTATTACCGGAAGGAAAACTATCTTTTTTGAATTATTGTAGTTCATAAATATTTTTTTCAGGATCTATATATATCAATTCTATTCCGGCACGCTTCAGAAGTTCAAGACCATCGGTTTTATGATATTTGTTACAATAAACAACTCTTTTTATGCCAGATTGAATAATAAGTTTTGAACACTCCATACAGGGTGATGTTGTAACATAGAGAGTTGAATCTTCACTTGAGTTATTGGATTTGGCAACTTTTGTAATTGCATTGGCTTCTGCATGAAGAACGTATGGTTTTGTAATATTATTTTCATCTTCACAAACATTTTCAAATCCGGATGGTGTGCCGTTATAACCGTCAGAAATAATCATCTTTTCTTTCACGATCAGAGCGCCTACCTGTCTTCTTATGCAGTATGAATTCTGAGCCCATATCAGAGCCATCTCCAGATAACGCTTATCGAATGCAATCTGTTTTTCACCATAAGGCTTTATATCTTTTTTATCTGACATATATCCTGAGATTGCTTCAATTTTAAAAGGGCTCTAAGTTAAGTAATTTATAATTGTTTTACTAATCAGAACTAACAGGTACTCCTGAATAAGAATACAAGTGAAACTATTATGATCTTTCCGTCGGTGTAATTATTCTTGTTGTCATATTGTTAAAATTCCATGTGAAAAAACTAATTTTGGAATATATGAAGATGTTAAACCTTATAAGGGAATATTTAAAGCAACAAAATTATTGATATCATGTTCAATACTGATCATTTACATCCGTTGATTGTGCACTTCCCGATTGCACTGATAACAGTTGGATTTTTTGCTGAAGTTATTTCACTTTTTTTCAAAAGCGAAAAGTGTCTTTCAAAAACCGGATTCTATCTTATGGTATTGGGATCTCTTGGGGCTATAGCTGCATGGTCAACCGGTCAATTGTTTACTGAAGAACCAACGCAGGGTGAAGTTTTAAAAGTATTTGTCAGGCACGAAACAGGAGCATTAACAACAATGATCCTTATTGTTTCCGGTACGATCTTCAGAATCTGGCTGATAGTAAAAAAGAAAGAGGAGTCTCCTTTAAAATGGGTAGCATTCGGTTTTTATCTCCTGGCTTTTCTTGCCGTAACCTTCACTGGATTCATGGGAGGTACCATGGTCTATGATTTCATGATAGGACAGTGAGATATTATTCAGGCGTCATAGCAATACTTCCACAATATAAATTACACTTGTTTTAATCCTATCTAAAAGATTTTTGATTATTTGCCGTGCCCGGTTAATAACATTTTGACTTATCAACTGTTATTTTTAAAAGCTAGATATAATTTTACACCTGATTCACAGGCATGGCATTACATTTGCTGATCATAAAGCTTAATGGATGTTTTTAAAATTTGAAAACAATAGAAATATGAAGAAGATTTTATTGGTTTTTATGTTCTTAATAGTTTTTATGGGATTATCCGGACAGGTTAAATTTACTGATAATAGGGACGGTAATGTTTATCGTATTATTACAGTAGTGGGAGCTACCTGGATGGCAGAAAACCTCAAGTATAAAGCTAAAAGCGGTGCATTCTATTTTGATAATGATTCAAACAATATTCCGGATTACGGTATGCTTTATGAATGGAAAACTGCACTGAATTCATGTCCATCCGGATGGCATCTTCCATCAGGGACTGAATTTCAAACACTTGTAAATTATTTTGAGCAGAAAGAGACATGGGGGAAAATTGCTGCTGATCCCTCTTCTTTTGGAATTCAACTGGGAGGAATGCAGGATTATGAAGGCACCTTTTCAGAGATGGATGAGAGCTGCTATTACTGGACCTCCACAGAATATGACAGGTCCAATGCTGAATATTTTAGTTACCTTATTATTGATGATAAACCTATAATTGATATTTCGAGGAAAGAGGATATGGTGGATATTCATGGAACTGAAAAGACTAACAAATACTCTGTGCGGTGCCTCAAAGATTAATGTTTGGTACGAAGGTTCCCGACTCAGGCGATTCTGTGAAAAAGATGGGAAATCATTTATCCCGTAAGCCAGAGATTAAAATCAGTATTATGAGAAAACCTGAGAAAAGAGCTAATAACCTTTTTGTTATGGTACTTTTAATTTTAATTATCACAGCCGGTTGTGCTACTCAGCATAAATACAAGAAATATAAGCAGATTCCCTGCCCTTGCGAGAAAGAGAACAAAAGGTAAGAATTGTCCTTACTATATTAAATTGGCCTTTTTTAAAAATTCCTGATAGAAATATTTTATAAAATTAATAACGTATATATACGTCATATTAATTAAACGTATATTTACGTCAAATATTATTTTGCTATGGCATATACTAAAAGCGAACTATTCAGCCCGGAACTACAGAACTGCTCAACACTGTTTAAAGCTTTGGCCCACCCCGCCCGACTTGCAATTCTGAAATACCTGGCTGATACAAAAACATGTATAACCGGTGATCTCGCTGATGAGCTTCCTTTGGGAAGGACCACAGTAAACCAGCACATTAAGGAATTGAAGGATGCAGGTTTGATTCAGGGCACTACAGAAGGAGTGAAAACCTGCTATTGTTTGAATCTCAGGAATGTATGCGAGCTAAAGAAAATGGCAGAGAAGTTTTTAAACAATATAAATATTCCAGTAACTTTTGAGTGCAAATGAAAACAATTTGAAAATGTGCCAATATAAAAATTATCAAATTATTACACTATGAAAATATTGATTTTATGCACCGGTAATAGTTGCCGAAGTCAGATGGCTCAGGGCTTTTTAAAATCATTTGATGATAAGATTGAGGTCGAATCTGCAGGAACACAACCGACATTAAAAGTTAATCCCAATGCAGTCAAAGTGATGGGTGAAACCGGAATTGACATCAGTAAAAACTCACCAAAGTCAGTCGATGAATTTCTGTATGATGAATGGGATTATGTAATAACCGTATGCGATGATGCAAAAGAAACCTGTCCTGTATTCCTTGGCAAAGTGAAACACCGCATGCATTTTGGATTTGAAGATCCATCTAATGCATCGGGGTCTGAGGAATTCATTATGAGTGAATTCAGAAGGATCAGGGATGAAATTAAAACTACTTTTTTTAGATTTTATAATAATTTTTTAATTTGAGATGAAAGACAAATATTTAATTGGGAGTATTCCAGTTTCAGGCACTGATATCCCGCTGATAACTACTGAACTTAATTCCTCAGATTTTCTGGGTGCTGTTATGGTACGATGGGGAATTAATCGTAACAATTATTGGGTTAATCCCGGACTTTATGCTGTTGGTTTTCCGACTCAGGAGTCAGATGTCTTTGTGACTGCAAATTACAAACTTTCTTTCGATGCACTGCGTAAAAACCTCACGGGAGAGAATGGATGGATATTGGTTTTAGATACGAAAGGTGTTAATGTCTGGTGCGCTGCAGGTAAAGGCACCTTTGGTACAAAGGAACTTGTAAACAGGATAAGAATAGTATCACTCGAAAAAGTTGTGAATCACAAATGGCTTATCCTGCCACAACTTGGTGCAACAGGAGTTGCTGCTCATAACGTTAAGGAAGAGACAGGATTTAATGTTCATTATGGCCCGGTTCGTGCATCGGATATAAAAAAATTTATCAGAGATGGCTATAGAGCTGACAAGGAAATGAGGAGAGTCACTTTCGGGTTTAAAGACCGGATAAAGCTCATTCCCAACGATTTTATGTATGATAAATTTTACCTCCTGGGTACAATGGCAGTTCTCTTTTTAATATCAGGTATCAGCAGTAAGGGTTTTTCCTTTAGTAATTTTTCAGGTGAAGGGGGACCTACACTTTTAAAAGTGTTACTTGCATATTTTTCGGGAATTGTCATAACACCATTGTTTCTTCCATATATTCCCGGCCGGCATTTTTCATTAAAGGGATTTATTACAGGGGCAACTGTCTTTCTTTTTCTTGTTATCTTAAAATTTGCAGATAAAAATGTTATTGAATTAATATCATGGTTTTTAATTATTACGGTGATATCCTCCTTCCTGGCAATGAACTTCACAGGTTCATCGACATATACATCATTGTCGGGAGTCAAAAAAGAGATGAAAATCTCGGTACCTTTTCAGATAGGGTTTGCCTTCATCGGTATTGTTTTACAAGTTATTGGTAAATTTATTTAACGAAATAATTATGAAAGATTTATTATATCTGACAGATGTGGTGACACTTAATTTATGTGAAGATACCTGCAACGGTTGTGGAATGTGTATAAAGGTATGTCCTCGTGATGTGTTTGAACTTTCCGGAAAGAAAGCTCACATTGTAAGACGGGATTATTGCATGGAATGTGGTGCGTGTGCATTGAATTGCCAGGTACAGGCAATAACTGTCAATTCGGGCGTTGGTTGTGCAGCCGGTATTATTAACGGGATCCTCAAAAATACAGAACCGACATGCGGGTGTTCTGACTCAAAATCAAACTGCTGCTAGAATCAAATTGTCTGACTTTCAAATTACAATAAGATGAAACCTAAACTGAAGTTCTTTGACCGCTATCTGACATTATGGATTTTTCTTGCAATGTTTATCGGGGTATTTTCCGGATATTTATTCCCGGCAATCGCAACATTCTGGGATTCATTGAAATCTTCACCCGATAGTACAACAAATATTCCTATTGCTATCGGTTTAATACTAATGATGTACCCACCGCTTGCAAAGGTCAGATATGAAGAATTGGGCGGTGTATTCAGGAACTACAGGATTTTGGGCCTTTCCCTGATTCAGAACTGGATAATCGGACCGGTTCTTATGTTTAGCCTGGCAATTTTATTCTTCAAACTGTTTCCCGGGAAAGACAATTCAAACCTTCCTTACATGTATGGAATCATCATGATCGGACTTGCCAGGTGTATTGCTATGGTAATTGTGTGGAACGATCTGGCAAAAGGAGACACAGAATATTGCGCGGGGTTAGTAGCTTTCAATTCAATCTTCCAGGTACTGTTTTTTTCAATATATGCCTGGATTTTTATTGCTGTTTTACCCGGGTGGTTCGGAGTTCCAACCAATTCTGTAGTAGACAGAATAACTATCGGACAGATAGCCAGGAGTGTATTTATCTATCTCGGTATACCGTTTATTGCAGGTTTTCTCACCCGTTTTATCTTAATAAGAGTTAAAAGCAAGGAATGGTATCATACCAGGTTTATTCCTAAAATCAGTCCGGTCACTCTTATTGCTTTATTGTTTACGATATTAGTAATGTTCTCATTGAAAGGCGAATATATCATCAAACTGCCTTTCGATGTGGTTATAATTGCTATCCCGCTCGTTATATACTTTCTGATAATGTTCCTCTTTTCATTCTTTATGAGCAGAAAGGCAGGCGCTACTTATGAGCAAACAGCAACACTTTCATTTACAGCTGCAAGCAATAATTTTGAACTGGCTATAGCTGTTGCAATAGCAGTCTTCGGGATAAACTCCGGAGAGGCGTTTACAGCTGTAATAGGACCACTGGTTGAGGTTCCGGTTATGATAGGCCTTGTTAATGTGGCATTGAGGTTCAGGAAATATTTTTCAGCAGTATAACTATAAGTGCGACTTAAAGGAAGTAGAAATCAACTATTCCATTCAATTTCATATTTAAAACATTGACTTTATTTCATAAATGAGTTGAGGATTTTCATTGTTTTTTTGAAACCGGAAGCAGATTTAAGAATTAACCGGGATACAGGAAATTGCCTAATTTGGAAAAATAAAGCAAATATATTTTTATTATTATCGACTTTTATCCATATTTGTTCGAGTTGTTATTTTGGATCAATAAAATCATATCTTATGGTTGCAGCTAATGAAAAAGATTTGATCTTCCTGGATAGGAACGAAAATCAATATGGCCCTTCTCCTGAATGTTTTAAAGTATTGCAAAACTCAAATGATGACACTCTTAACATTTATTCCAGAGATTTCTCCAGAGGAATTAAAAGTCTGTTATCAGCGAGGTTAGCTTATGACTATGGTACGGAGGAGAAGAAAATATTGCTTGGCTACGGCAGCGAAGACATATTGAAACAGGTTGTTCAATGCTATATTAATAAGGGTGAAAAGATAATGATTCCATCATTTTCATGGTGGTATTATAAGAAAATTGCCGAGGATGTGGAAGGTATAAGTATAGAATATCCAATAGTTGAGGGTGAGCATACTTTTTATTATGATATCGAAGGTACGATAAAGATATATAATGAACAAAAACCAAAATTGGTTATTATCAGTTCACCAAATAATCCCACTGGAAACCGACTTGAGACGAATCAATTGAACTTTGTTCTTGAAAAAATGAAAGACAGTATCGTTGTCCTTGATGAAGCATATTTATTTTTTGATGTGACTTTTAAGACTGATCCTGTCGGCTTGGTAAACAGATATCCAAACCTTATAATTTTACGGACATTTTCTAAATATTATGCACTCGCAGGTATCAGAACCGGGTTTGCTTTTCTCGGTGATAATCTTGACAGGATTTCATTATTAGGTACCAGGTATTTGGGTTTTAACCGTCTCTCGGAAAAAATTGCTATTGCCGCTCTTAATTCCCCTGAATACTATAATTCAATAAGTCTGAAAATGGCGGAAGATATGAATATGTTATATAATGAGCTGAATCAATGGCCTGGTTTTACAGCTTACAAATCATTTGCGAACTTTATCATGGTTAAAATTCCTCCTGAAATAAAGGACTCACTTAAAGAATATCTTACGGAGAGAAATATGATCATAAAATTCATGAACGAAGAAGAATTGAACAGACATCTCCGGATTACAATTGGAACACATCCTCAAAATTGCTTTCTATTAAAACTGATAAAGACTTTTATGTGTAAAGAAATGAACCATGAACTGGTACAGGGAATATAAAAACTCCCTGAAAATGGCAGAGGCTGAAGAAGTTATCGATCTGGTCTTATACAGGCCTCTCGCTTTCCTAGTGGTAATATCAGTTTACAATACAAAAATCAAACCCAACCATCTAACATTAACTGCAATGGTAATGGGAATTTTAGGTGGCTGTTTGTATTCAATCGGGTCACACCTGACTTGTATTGCCGGGGCAATCTTCTATTTGCTTTTTAACATATTTGATTGCAGTGATGGTCAGTTGGCACGAATTAAAAAAAATGGTTCGGCATTTGGCAGACTTCTCGACGGTGTTGCTGATTATATTGCAGCTATCGCAATTTTTACGGGGATAGCTATTGGTTATTCAAACAAACCAGGACAGCCTTCTTTATTAGTATTTCTTCTCGCTTTGGCTGGAATAAGCATAATTGTTCAGGAATCACTGGTGGATTATTTCAGAACACGATTCCTCGATATCGTATTGGAACGTAAAGATACTTACAATGAAGAGCTGGAAGAGTACAGGAATGAGTATGAAATAATTAAAAATGAGAAAGGTAAATGGTTCTACAAAACGATTGTTTACATATATTTGACATATTCAAAAATACAGGAAAGCCTTACTTCCAGGAGAAAGAAACCAAAGATCATCAAAGCAACTCCGGAAGATTATTTTGACAGGAACCGGATTATAATTCGTTTTTGGGTGTTTATGGGACCTTCTGCCAAAATAACAACTCTGGTACTTTGTTCTTTTTTTTGCCGTTTTGATGTTTTTTTCTGGATCGTAATAGGAGGATTTAATATTCTTGCATTATCATTGTGGCTGATTCAATATCAGATTGATAAATCTTTCGAAACTTTGAAGAAATGAAAACTGTTATTCTTGCTGCCGGAGCAGGTTCAAGGTTAAAGCCACTGACTGATCATATG
Source organism: Bacteroidales bacterium (assembly GCA_003141495.1). GTDB lineage: Bacteria > Bacteroidota > Bacteroidia > Bacteroidales > VadinHA17 > LD21. The sequence goes on along the minus strand of PLMC01000050.1, from coordinate 22,711 downwards.
CCCAAATGTTTGTTAAAAGTAGGGGTGAAATGCATCCTTGAAATGACAATTGAAAACCTTCTGGCAACCAATAATTCAGAAATAATAATTGTCACGGGCTATCTTGAGAATAAGATCCGGGAGTTCATCCGGGAACGATTCCCGCACTTGCAGATTACCTATATCTATAACAAGTTGTATGCATCTACTAACAATATTTATTCCCTTTGGCTGGCTAAAGATGAAGTTCTGGGTGATGATATGATGATGTTGGATAGTGATATTGTCTTCGATGAAAGGATTATTTCAAAACTTCAGAACTCAGGATATAAAAACTGCCTTGCCCTTAAGCGACACGAGGTACATGATGAAGAGATAAAAGTTAAAACTGATGCTCATGGTTGTGTTATTGAAATAGGCAAAGAGGTAAACATGTCACAGGCAGCAGGAGAATCTATCGGAATAGAAATATTTGGTATAGAAGCACTTACAGAACTTTATTTCATACTTGACAGAAAAGTGGTGACAGAAAAAGAAGTTAACCAGTTTTATGAAGCAGCATTCCAGGAACTATCCGATAATAATCTTTTTATTGTGGATACAACTGAATACTTTTGTATGGAAATTGACACTGAAGAGGATTTAAGAATAGCTGAAGGACTTTCCCTCAACCAGTTTATTCAAAAATAACAGGGACCGAATGATAGAAAGTATTATAACAATGTCGATTGCCGGGTTACTTTCCGGTTTCATTTTTTCAATGCCAATAGCTGGTCCTATCAGCATTCTGATTACTTCCAATGCACTTAAAGGAAGATTAAGCTATTGTAACCGGGTGAACCTTGGTGCTTCATTTGCAGATTTTACTTATGTGTTCATTGCCGTATACGGTTTGACAAAACTTTATTCCTTTTATAAACCGATTATCCCTTATATATTTTCATTTGGATCGATTTTGCTCATCTTCCTGGGATACAAAATTTTCAGAACAAAGGTCGATATTGAGCATCTTGAGGATAAAAGCCATATTTCCGAGAAGATTAAAAAGAAAGAAAAAGGCGCATTCTATACTGGATTTATGATTAATTTATTCAATCCGACTTTATTTATCGGATGGCTGACATCATCCTTATTGGTAATTACCATTTTAGCGTCAATGGGATTTCAGACAGGCGGATTGGCGGTTAAAATTGATCAGAATGCTAAAGAGATCAGTGGTATCGAAGGCAAGGAAATAGAAAATTCACAGAACCTTCATCTTCAGCAACTTGAGAAAATTCAGCTACCTAAAATAAAAAATCATAAAGAAGAGCCAGCTGTCTTTCCACCTCATTTTCATCTCGTTATCAGTATTTGTTATGCATTTTTCATTTCAGTTGGCAGTATAATCTGGTTTTATCTCCTGGCTTTCCTGATTGTGCATTTCCGCAAGCGGATAAATATTAAAATAATATCGGTTTTCATCAAAGGACTGGGGGTTATTCTTTGCAGCTTTGGTTTATACTTTGGTTATCATGCCGTCAGGATGTTTATTAATTTGAGAATGGGGTAATCTTTAAACTTCCACGCGTTTAAATTATCGTTTGCTTCCCGTTTTAATCATATAAAGTTGAAATCCCTTAACTTTAGCGCAATGTAAAATACAAAGTAATGCAAAGATATTTATCACAAAGGCGGGATTTATAAATAATTAATATTGATATATTATTTACCATTGAGTTTGTGATTGAAGTGATATGTTGAAAACTGTAATTATCATATTCTCATTACTCTATTGTGAAGTAAATCATGCGCAATGTGACTCAATTAATGATTCATCTGCTCAGCACATTAGTCTAAAGCTTTCTTATAACAGTTCCCTCATCTATCCGGGACTAAGCACAGGAATAGAGTTTCCTTTTAAAAATGTAAATGTACAACTCCATAAAAAGGAGAGACCTGTAAGATGTATTAGAAAAGGGAAGTTTATTTCAGGAAATATAAACTGGTACCACCATCCTGATTTCCACGATAATTTATACCTGACTGCCGAGTGGATGATGCGGAGGACCAGATATACAGGATTTATTTCAGAGTTTTCCGTTGGTCCCGGATTCAGCCGAACTTTCCTGGGGGGAACAACTTACAGGGTTGATGATAAAGGAAATATTTCAATTGTTAAACTTGCAGGCTATAATTATGCTCTATTTACATTAGGAGGTGGTTTTGGTTATGATTTTTCGATGAAAAAGCAATTACCTTTTTCAGCTATTGCCAAGATGAATATTATATCAATGTTTCCATATAACAGTACCATATATTTCAGACCAGTGCTAGAACTTGGGATACGATACACGCCAGGCAGGGGCAAAAGTAAAATAATTAGGGAACCAGTTACAATATCAAAATAATAATGAGAAAAGCATTTTTCTTTAGCCTCATACTTTTGTTTTCGGGATGTCAGAAAGAGAAAATTACCATTTCCGGGAAGGTTTCCGAAGCGTTCTATGTTGAAAATGCAGGAGCTTCCATGAGGGTATTGGTAGAAGGAAACACCGCCAGCAAAGCCTATATCCTTTTCATTCATGGCGGACCCGGAGTGAGCTCATATTTCTATGACACAAAATATATCAGCCAGAATATAGGGGATAAATACGCAATAGTCTACTGGGATCAAAGAAATGCCGGAGCTTCACAGGGGACCAACAATGGCGGAAACCTACATCTTGATCAGATGGCTGAAGATTTGAAAAAGGTTATAGAAATTCTTAAGTTTCGCTATGGTCAGGATATGAGTTTGTTTTTAATGGGGCATAGCTTCGGAGGCCTTCTCGCAGCCGATTTTCTCACCAGGCCAGGTTATCAGAATATGATAAAAGGGTTTATAGATGTTGATGGTAGCCATAATTATCCGTTAAATGATACTCTTACACGAGAGGCATTACTTACGGAGGGAAATTATCAGATTTCACAGCAAAGAAATATCAACGATTGGGCACCTATAATCAGCTTTTGTATCAGCCATAAGGGGAATTTCACTCTGGAAGATTCACAACAGCTGGAAACATTTGCAACTCAGGCAGAAAACTATGTTGACAGCATTAAGCATATAAACATTGTTAATCTGATATTAAAATATTCTATTCCCGATCAAATTCCTCTTTCTGCACTACTTTGTAACCTTCTTTACTCGGAAGATTCAAATTTTAATAAAGAACTGGCAATAACACAATTTTCTTCCTCTCTTGGCGCTGTAACTATACCGGTTTTGGTGCTCTGGGGGAAGTATGATTTCACCTGCCCCCGGGCATTAGGTGAAGATTTTTATAACCGCATTAGTTCAACAGATAAAAGGATAGTTATTTCGGATAAAAGCGGACATAATATGATATTTCAGGATAAGGAATTTTTATGCAATGAGGTGGATACATTTGTCCAGAACCATAAGTAATTATTAAATTCGGAAATATGATAGCTAAATTATTACTTCTCGCAATTTTCGGAATTGCAATGGCGCATCTCGAAGGTGTTGTGGTCGTATATCTTCGAAAAGCGCTTGGGATGCTCGATTCAGAATCAAATAAAGAATCGGTTGAAAAGTTTCCGAAGCGTTACTTAAACATTGAAATGACCCGGGAGGCCGCCACAATAATAATGCTTGTTGTAATTGCATATCTTACAGGCGGATCGTGGATTGAAAAAGGAGTGTTCTTTCTCTGGACCTTTGCATTCTGGGACTTATTCTATTATTTATCTCTCTATATTCTGATAAAATGGCCACCGACCTTAACGACTATTGACGTTTTATTCCTTATTCCAAAACCATGGATAGCCCCGGTCTGGTTACCTGTCAGCATCTCAGGATTGACAATATTAGTTATCGCTCTGCTGGCTATCATAGGGATTATATAAAGAATAACCAGGCCAGGAACGTAATTCGACCTGAAATAATTAATATCCTAAATAAAAATGCCCGTTGGTTTCTGAAGTTACCGACACCAAAAATTCATTTCATATCATATCACTTAATCTTTTATTGTTAACGACTGCTTATAATCGGAAATATTGCTGAGCTCTAAACCATGAAATGCCTGAAAAAGCCTGCGATCCCTGCCACTGACTTTATAAATCAGATCAGTGTTCAGAGTTGAAACGGATATAATAACATCCGGTTAATGGGTGGCCTGTAGCGTCCCTATATAAGAAGATTATATTTTTTTAACCTGTCCAATATTGACAAATTCTTATAAATTTGGATATATTTTTATTGCAAACCTACTTTTTATTACTTGAAATGAGACTTACCTTGATTGCTGGCAAAATAATGTCTCTCTATTTCATTTTCACTCTTACTACTTTTATATCATATTCATCACCATTTCCTATACGAGATATAAACCCTCAGGATACAATCCATACACAAAATTCTCCTAAACAACCTGTTTATACAACTACCCGGCTTGTTACCACAAAACCGGTTATTGACGGAAAACTTGATGACGAATGCTGGAAGAAAGGCACATGGGCAGGAGACTTCCACCAATGGATTCCAAAGGAGGGAGCAAAACCCACATATCCGACCGAACTGAATATCCAATATGATGACAAGAACCTCTATGTTGCTATTCGGGCACACGACGGAGAACCCAATAAAATAATGAGAATGGCAGGAGTCAGGGATGAGCTTGTAGGTGATATGGCAGGTGTGAATTTTGACAGCTATCGGGATTATCGTACCGGGTTTGAGTTTACAATAACCGCGTGGGGTCAGAAGGTTGATCTCGTATTATTCAACCCTGCGAACTGGGATTTCAACTGGAATCCGGTCTGGAAAGTAAAAACCGGTCTGGAAGATTCTGCCTGGGTGGCTGAATATGAAATTCCTCTAAGTCAGTTGCGATATAGCAGCAAGGATGAACAGGTATGGGGAATGCATGTATGGCGGTGGATATCACGATTACAGGAAGAAAGCGACTGGGAGATACAAAGTAAGACAGGCCCGGGAATGCTTTATAACTTCGGTGAGCTGAAGGGTATTAATGGATTAAAAAAATCGCGCCGTCTGGAAATATCGCCTTATGCACTTGGAGATCTGAAAACGATGCAAAAAGATCCGGAGAATACCTTTACGAATAAGGGAAGAGTATGGGGTGGTAATGCAGGACTTGATGCAAAGATCGGCATTTCAAGCAACTTCACGGTTGACCTGACAGTTAATCCTGATTTCGGGCAGGTTGAGTCCGATCCTTCAGTTATGAATCTGACGGCATTTGAAACATTTTATGAGGAAAAGAGACCCTTCTTCCTTGAAGGATTGACCATTTTCGATTATAAATTTGACAACCAGAGTTTGTTTTATTCCAGGAGGATAGGTCATGCTCCTTCAAGACCTGTTTTTCCCAATGACAATCTTTTTGTGAATTCACCTGATAAGACATCGATCCTTAGTGCAATCAAATTAAGCGGAACAACTTCAAGCGGACTTTCAGTCGGGTTAATACAAAGTTTCACAGCAAATGAATTTGCACAGCTTAGTGATAAAGACGGAAACAGAAGCAGTGTAAAAGTTGAACCTCTCACAAGTTACACGGTGGCCCGTATACAGAAAGGTTACAACGCGGGTAATACAGTAATTGGCGGAATGGTGACAGCCACCAATCGTGATATAGAGGATAAAAATCTTGAGACTCTCAGCACAAATGCATATACGGGAGGGCTGGATATTCTGACCCACTGGAAAGATAAAGAGTTTTATATTGATGCAAGACTTATCGGCAGCTTTATAAATGGAACCAAAGAGGCAATCACTGCACTTCAGGAATCGTCTGCCCGTTACTATCAGCGGCCTGGTGCCAGCTATCTGAAATTTGATACGACAGCCACTACACTAAGCGGATACGGAGGAAGGTTTATGATCGGAAAAGGATCCAAAGGGTTATGGCGATTCTCGACCGGAGCCACCTGGCTTTCCCCGGGTCTTGAATTGAATGACCTGGGTTATATGACCACTGCCGATGAAATAAATCAGGATAATGTGATTTCGTACGGGATAAACCAGCCTGTTTCTATATTCAGTACCTATAATATAGGCCTCGAACAATTCAACACATGGAACTTTAATGGCGAGTATCTGGGATCAGGAGCCAACCTTTCATTTAACGCAGTATTCACAAACCAGTGGAGTTTTGCTGCAAATCAAATCTATCATACAAAAATTCTCGACACCAAAATTTTACGGGGAGGGTATGATATGATAATGCCATATACAATTACCTCAATGGGTAGTTTGGGTACCGATCAGACAAAAAAAATAACAGGCAGCCTGGTTTACAGTTATCAGTATACAGGAAATCATTCGGCAGTAAGTTATCAGATTGAACCTGGCATAACCTATCGTCCGATTAACAACCTGAAGATAGGAGTGACCACTAATTACATAAATAACAGTGACAGACTGCAATATATAACTATAAGCAATGATGCACCCGGCAACAGGTATATACTCGGAACAATTAATCAGAAAACTCTGGGGATGACTTTCAGAATTGATCTGAACCTTACTCCGGAATTTTCAATTCAATACTATGGAAGCCCGTTTGTTTCAATAGGAAAATATTCCCAGTTAAAGTTTGTCACAAATCCTCGTTCAGGACTCTATAATAACAGGTTCGAGATTTATCAGGATCAGGTGCTTTCAGGGGATGGGTATCAGCTGTATGATTATAATGATGGGTCGAGGATAGATTACTCAATTCCCAATCCTGATTTTAACTTTCATCAATTCCGTTCCAATCTTGTCGCCAGATGGGAGTACAGGTTAGGTTCTTTCATTTATCTGGTTTGGTCAAGCGACAGAACAGAAAACACCAATTCCTCAAGGACTTCTATTGCGGGTTCTTACAAACAACTACGAAGTGTCTTTCCAAATAATATTTTTCTCATTAAGTTGAATTATTGGTTTTCTTTATAATAAAATGGAAATCATTTACAGGCCAATCGAAGAAAAAGACAATAAGGAAATTGCAAATCTTATCCGCACAGTCTTCCTGGAATTTAATATTCATAGACCAGGAACGGTTTATTTTGACCCTACTACTGATAACCTTTTTAAACTTTTCAGTACTCCAGGGTCAGAATACTGGATTGCCGAGAAAAATAATATTATTATTGGAGGTTGCGGGGTTTATCCTACCCCTGGATTGCCGGAAGGATGTGCTGAGTTGGTGAAGTTTTATCTTTCTGCATCGCAAAGAGGCAAAGGGATAGGTTGGCAGTTAATGGTAAAAACTTTTGATTCAGCTAAGAAATTTGGATACGGGAAGTTATATCTTGAATCACTTCCTGAATTAAACAGGGCAATAAATTTATACGAAAAAGCAGGGTTTAAGTTTATTCAGGGACCCATGGGTAATTCAGGTCATTTCGGCTGCAATATCTGGATGCTTAAAGATCTTTGATAATTATAAAATTAAATTGATTAATACATTTTTCAGTATCCTGAATCTTGAAAATAACTTCTGAAAGCACAAAAAAAAACCGGCACAATGTCCGGTTTTCCTGTTAAATTAGAGAGACTACCACCATCTTCTGAATATGCGTCCAAACCTGCGGTCGAAGCTCTTTGATTTACCTGTGAGATTGTTTGTAATTGTAACAAGTGTGAAATGCTTATGCAATGGATCCATTTTGAATGTTATTTCATAAGAATCTGTTCCGACCACATAAGTTATTGTTCCCGACGAAACCACCAGGCTGCCTCTAAACTCCGTAACGGTAAGAGGGGAGGTAATGGCTTTAGAATAATTATTACTCTTCTCGTTAACACCTGTAACAGTGCCGGTATATGTAATTGTATCCGATGAAGCAATATGCCTGAAGAAAAAGTGAAGCAAATCACCAGGCCTATAAAAAGCATTTCTGAAATGGGAAACTGCTGTTCGTACTTTATTAACATTTCGTGTAAATCTCAGTGTATCAGTTTTCCCCGTAGTTGCTACGGCCCATGTTGTGGCTGCGGTAATGTTGTCAGTAACAGAAATCCTGACCGATTGAAGTCCGTTAAATCTGACCGTTTCTTTTTGTCTGTTGACTTCCCTTGTACCATTCAGAATAATCGTTGTACTATCTGTGGTTAAAGCAAAATTGTTAAATATAAATGCACGCGAAATTAATTTCCGGTGAGTAGGATTAGCGCTTGTAACTGTGACCGTGATTTTACCATTTTTGATAATGGTCTCATTTGCAGAACTATCCCTATAGCTATAATATGTAAGTGTAACAACTTTTGGGAATGTAGTTGTATCTGGATGATCAACAGTTATTACCACAGTGTCTGTAAGATTTGAAAGGTATGATCTCATACCGGCGACTGCATAATTATTGTTTTGCAATTCATCAAGTTTGCTGTCAATATCTTCCTCTGTCTTTTCCGCGATTGCATCCTGGGCATCAGAATTTTGAACCTGAATTGTCTGCTGGCTTGTCAACGGGTTTTCAGTAGAGGTCGAAGATTCCTTCTTGCAGGAAGATAAAAAAAGAGCTCCTGCTATAATAAAGAGGAATGGCTTTAAAATGAATTTTCTTGTTTCCATAATCATTTAATTAGTTTGAAGATTAAATTTTCAATATTACCATTAGATATATGCATCGTTTAAAGGTTTAATACAGCCCTGACAAATATTTTTATTCTTTGGCTGTTAAAATATCAACCAGACATAAATCAGAAAATAAAAAATAATACCTTTCCAGCAAATTGACAGGTTATTATAAACATAAATTGAAGTGAAATGAATATTATACAATCAATAATTTTATCCATCATCGAAGGCTTAACGGAGTTCCTTCCGATTTCATCTACCGGGCATATGATATTGGCTTCAAGTATCATGAATATACCGGAAGACGCTTTTGTAAAAACATTTGAGATTTCTATTCAGATAGGAGCTATCATGGCCATAGTATTGCTATACGCCAAACGTTTTCTGCAAGGAATTTCCATCTATTTAAAACTTGCTATAGCTTTTATACCAACCGGTATTATAGGTTTTTTGGCATATCCTTACATCAAAACATATTTGTTTAACCCGATAATTGTTTCTATATCTCTTGTTTTAGGAGGGATAGTTTTGATCCTGATTGACAAAAAGGTGGTTGGACAGGAAAGTAAAACAGCTGAACTTGAAAGTATTTCATATAAGAATGCTTTTTTTATCGGTCTTTTTCAAAGTATTTCAATGATACCAGGAGTATCAAGGGCCGCAGCCACAATAGTAGGCGGGATATTTAACGGGTTGGATAAAAAGCAGGCAATTGAATTTTCTTTTTTGCTTGCGGTTCCCACTATGTTTGCTGCAACCGGATATGATTTATATAAAACAACAATTGGGTTTTCCGGACATGAAATTTTCTTGCTGAGTCTCGGACTTCTGGTTGCTTTTATAACAGCCTGGATTGCTGTGAAAGTATTTATAAAAATTGTACAGAATTACGGATTTAAGTATTTTGGTTATTATAGAATTATTATCGGAATAATCTTCCTGTTATTAATAAAATAATCCGTCAGATAAGAGCGTGCAGAAGAAGAGCCTGGTTTATAACACATAAACAGCCTCTAAGCTCTAATTGTTAAAGTGAATCTTTAATTACTTGGAAAGTTATCCCTCGCGAGGTCGGGAACAACTGAATTCCTTGTATTCAGCACGGTCATACTTCATTTTCTTTAAAAATCAGACACACTCTGTGGTAGTTAATCCAAATTTTAAAAATTTTACAAATTTTGTTCCTGCTTCCCGGCTGAATTATGGAATTAATCTTGGGACAGCATGGCAGACAGGACTATCAACAACTGCTTCATGGGTTTTGGGAAATACACGGGCACTACCGATTGTAGCTACCGATGCTCCGTTACTCCCCCATCAACTCAAGAGGCTGGCTAGGCGGGTTCCTATGGGGATTGGCAGAATGGGTGTCTATGCCGGTAATTCTTCCGGGGATATTTTTATAGCATTTTCGACAGCTAATCCCGGGGCTGCAAACAGAGAGGTGGATCAGAATTTACTTATGATCCCAAATGAAAATATGAGTCCACTCTTTGAAGCTACGGTTCAGGCGACAGAAGAGTCAATTTTAAATGCTCTTGTTGCAGCAAAGGATATGACGGGGAAAAACAATACTAAAATTTATGCATTGCCTAAAGACCGGCCGGGCATCCTGAACACATCTGATAATTCAGAATACATTTAACATACATAGTTTATTAAATCTGGCTAAATCTGTTGATGGCTATTGTATTTATGTTTCACGAACATATTCGATTTCAAATTGTTAGTTTGCCGGAGTCCAGAAACCAATTAATAAAACGGGGCGAAACCGAAAAGCCATATGACTAGGAGGATTTAAAATTTAATCAAATGAAAAACGTTCTTGCTCAGTTCAATCTTGTTGACTTTACAGTGCAAAAATACGATCAGACAATTAAAGATCTTAAAACCGCAGGAGTGGGGAATCCTTCAGGACGCCTCTATCATGTCGTAACTCTACAACCTGTTGGTATGCTTGTGACGGATGTTTGGGAGTCAGAAGAATCATTAAATAAATTTTCTGAAACGCTTATTCCTATTCTTAAAAAGAACGGAGTTACACCTGCACGCCCGACTTTACTTCAAGTGCATAATATTATTGCATAAATTTTTGACAGGGTTTAGATCAACCGGTGAGAAAGTAGTTTTTAGCTGTTCCGCCGGTTGATTTATTTTTAGTTCTGGTTGACTAAAAAAGTAGTTTAATGGCACATTGGCAGATTTTAATTAACTTATGCAATATGCCATGATGGTTTTATTGTTTGAAATTGTACCCGGAGCCGGGATCGAATAATTGCTTTGTGCTTCTTTGTATTACATCTTAATATGCTATAAAATAGGCATATAAGATGTTTTTTATTTTATATAAAAGCAATGAAAAGCATCGAAATGATGAAAATATTTCAGCCATGTTTCAGCCAGTTTATTAATTATTCAATCAATAGAATTCTCTGACTTTCCCTTAGACTATATTAAAATATGGGTGATCGACAAAGTCGCACTATTACCATCAGAATACTGATTATGAGTGATTAAGAAAAAAGAAAATACATTGAAGAAGTTTTTAAGTATTGTAAAATTGATAGTATACTGGTCATAAATAAACATGGCCATTTACAATGCTTAGATTGCCCGTTCGAAGTCGTGGTAAAAGATGTTGGCGAACTCTATAAAGGGCTCATATGCCTTTTAAATGCAGTAAAATTAGATATTAGCTTAATTGACGTTTACATCGTACGGGATAGAGCTTATTACTTCTTTAATTTCAGAGTATTACAACGCAATATAAGGAATTCCAGTTATTAGGTCGAATAGAACCATACTTAGATATCACTTTAATGTTTTGTTATACCCCTGATTCAACTTTTAGTACTTTCTGTAACAGTTTTAACACTTCTATCATCTAGTCAGATAAACCTTATACATGCGAGTCACATTTCGCGGAGCACAATTGGGCAATTTAGACACCCTCTCTGAATATTTATTCTTATCTAATATTAATCAAACCAAGATGAAGTGTCTTAGCCTAAGTAATTAGAATGCAAATCCAAAACCTATATCCGCAATAGGTCCGCTGCCTTTAATAGGGGAAGCAAAATTTTCATTCTTTGTAACCCCATTATTGGTAGCTACTACTTCAAAAGCCGGTGAACTTAAGGCTAAACTCCAGCCAAGCTCCCACCTGAAGTAAAATGATTTTCCGTGTTTTCCGCCAATTTTTAAGTTTAAGGAATTAATACCAAGGTTAGCCTTTCCTTTTTGAGTCGTACCACCTGAGAAAGTTACATCTTTTGTAACATTAAAACCCATCCTGCTAAAACCCAATCCTCCGTAAAGCCCTCGTCCTTCATGGGAAAAATAATAATTTGCAAACAATGCAAAATTGGTGTAAGTTACAGTAGTCGTATTTCGACTTAATGGAATATAACTTAAATCTAGATCTGCAGCCAATCTTTTATTCAAAAGTGGTGTCACGTATTCAAGGTTTAAACCGGCCACCTGGGGGTAACCAACCTTTATTCCAATCCTCAACGGAAGTTCCTGACCTAAGACATCTGAATTAACAACATTTGCTAATGTAAAAAAACAAATTAAACTAAAAGTCAATATAAGATTTTTCATTATGTATAGTATTAAGATTTTTCCTACTCTTAGGTTTTTCGGAAATTACCTCTTACTCTTTTTACCTGGATTTTCAGAAACTTCCAATCTCATCTTTAGAGACTTGATTATGTAAAATATTTATTAATAAAGAGGTAAATAATTCACATAACTATCTGACATCAATTTATTTTATAATAAACATGATAATTTATGTTTATTAAAGTTGAATAACAGATGGCTTTAATCTTTTGTTCAAGGTTTTGTATCAAATCTCTTATAAGTTTTTAAAATATGGGAGGTTTGTTTTATTTTCAAGGTAGATCATATATGACTTAACCAGATAAATAGGTGTTCGGGTATGCTCTCTTTATGTTGCATATTGAAAATCCCATGTCTAAGGTATATAACATAAATCGCAACCCTCACTATTGATAAGTGCGAGCCTGCTGCAGCCAATTTTAATCGGCATACGTGGGTTTACATAAAGCAATATTTCATGACACAGCAAGGCCAAGCCCTATGGGTAATTTCATAAGCCTTGCTTTAGTCATTCAATAACCCCACTTCATATGCCGAAAATTGTCTGCTACTCGCGACGGCTCGCGCCAAACTGGATTTGATTGAGGTTATTTTGGACGCCATTTATAAGACAAATAATATAATGTCAATATTATAAGGTGTTGGTTCTTTGTAAAATAGTTGATTAGAATATTATTGTCTTTTTTATATTCAAGTTGTACTTTCGTGTTATAAATGATGTGTAGAGGTATTTACTGGTCAAAATAGTTAATCAGATTAAATTTTAAGGTTATTTTTTCTAGAGCATAAATTATCAAAACTAGGTACGTTGATAGTGACATTAGGCTTAAATAAATCTAAGATATTATGAAAAGAATTGATTCGATTAAAACAATTGGTGGAATAGACGCTGATAGCGATGAATTATTAATGCAGTGCTTTCAAAATCATGATTCTTATAATGAAATAAGAGATTTCCAGAAATATATTGTATTGGGGAGGAAAGGAACAGGAAAAACAGCAATTTTCAAGAAATTTCTAAACCAACGGGAACATAATTATTTTAGTTTTGGACATATCTTTTCTGATTATCCATGGCATTATCATGATAAACAAGTAAAAATTGGAGTTCCTGATTTTGACAAATTCACTCATAGTTGGAAATATCTCATTTTAATGAGTCTTTCAAAAATACTTTTAAATCAAGATCAAAGTTATGATGAATCCTCATTTGAGAGTCTTTTAAAGATTGAAAGTTTTATTATTGATACCTACGGTACTAGAGATCCTGATGTTACACAAATATTTACTCCCTCAAAAAATTTAAAAATTAGTAAAAACTTTACTATCGATTTGGGTGTTTTTAAAAGAGAAACTAATTTCTGAAGGTGTTCCAATGGAGTTTTTGCCAACTATTATCCAAGAGGTAAACCTTAATCTTATTGAGTACGTAATTGGGAGCTTGAATCCTGAAAATAAATATCATATTCTATTCGATCAATTGGACTTAGGATTCGATCCTTCAAATCCGGAATATTATAATCGAGTAATAGGGTTATTATTAGCTGCTAAAGAAATAAATAGAGCAGCTAAAGAACGGGGGAAACAACTATCTGTAATTATTTTTCTTCGTGATGACATTTACAATTCCTTGAAATTTGAAGATAAAAACAAATTAACACAGTCTGCTGCGACCATTATAGAATGGGATTTACCTGGAGGCCATACATTAATAGAATTAGTGGAACGAAGACTCACAGAAGTATTAAGAGAAAGCGAAGATGAAGTTGTTAAGTGGGAAAATGTTTTTGATGAGGGTCAACTTATGACTGGGAAACAAACAAAATATAATTATATTACAGATAGAACTTTTTTGAGACAAGCAGGTGGTAGTGGATATGGGGGATCTGAATATATTTTTAAATACAAGAATACAAGATCTCAATTTGAAGAAAGTGCTCGTAACTATAGAGTTCATCCTGGTTTAGTAGATTTTCTTGGACTTAAACGATCAACAAAACCTAAAGAATAGTAATCACCAATAACATAGAATTTTTGCAGTCGGTTTCGTACCCTTACTTTATTGTTTCTGCAATTTGCTTTCAAACAATACCTAATCAACCGTCCCAAATTCCCGAACTGCTTCAATTAATGTATAATACAGTATATCAATAATATTCAATATACCAGATACATCAGGTAAGTCCATTACAAGGTTTATCTTGATAGTTGACCTTTCTTTGATAGATTTACATTTTCCCCATTATTTGTAGCAGAGTGAGATATTGATCTATGATTGATACTCTAATATCGCTTTTGTATTTTGATCTACCCCTGCGATAGCTTTTACTACCCCCAGCGGTAGATCTGAGGTTAACTTATCATAGTATTCTAAAGCCAATTTCTCATCCATGAAACATCTACTGCGATCACGACCAAAATCATCATTTTTTGCTATATGTTCTCTCTCTCCATATTTATCTTTTCTACTGTAGATTATATCAACTTCCCAGTGTAGGATCTTATCAGTAAACTCACCACCAATGCCATATAGTGCAACTTTGTCATTTCGTTTTATTAAAGTATAGGGTAAGCCATTCATTCTGAATTGCATTTTCAATGTATTCATAATTCTTTGTCATTAAATGTAAATGATTATTCCGGATAAGACTGAGGCATCATTTCCGGATAAAACTGACACGATCTGTGTAGTATAATTGTATACGAATTAGAAACAATAATGTTATGTAAAACACATTAAAACAGCGCTTTAAATAACAGATTTCTAATTGCAATTTATTTTAACCTTTATAGATCAAAATATCATTACGCAACTCAATTACTTGGGATTTTGGGTAAAGGAAAATAAAATTATTTTGATTATATTAAGGTTTAATTTTGGTAGCCTCTAAAGGTAAACTGGTGTTATAATACTGTGTATAAAACACTATTAAGTTATATACCAAAAAAAGAGTGCTAATGTGAAAAATTAATCATGACCTCTCTTTCCTTCATTGACAAAATCAATGATTTATATACCTTCAGTTGTATTTGATATTCAAGTATCTTAGCCGTATTATTTTGTGATAAGGGATATAAATGAAGAATTTGCTTGGTGGGCATACCAAATGCCTTCTTGTACAGACNNCCGGCTTCCTCTCTTGGATTGCTGACAGTGGCTGCACTCTTTCCCCAACATTGGATATTCAAGTTAATTGACGAGAACGTTGAATCTTTACTTGATGACCATTTGAAATGGGCTGATATTGTCTGTACAGGAGGGATGATTACTCAACAAAAAAGTATGCTCAATTTCATTAGGCGGGTGCATGATCTTGATCGTATTGTTGTGGTTGGTGGTCCCGATCCNNGATTTGCAGAAGGGGGCAAAAAGCGGGAGATATTTTTCCGAGGAAAAGGCAAATATGCTGAAAGCTGTCGTACCTAGATATGATCTGATTAATTTTCGGAATTATATTATGATCGGATTTCAATTTACCAGGGGGTGTCCATTTAATTGCGAATTCTGCAATATCATTGAACTATATGGCCGAATACCCAGGTTTAAGTCAAACGAACAAGTGATCAAAGAACTCCAATCCCTTTACGATTTAGGCTACCGTGGTCATATTGACATAGTCGATGATAACTTTATTGGTAATAAAAAGAAGGCTAAAGACCTCTTGCGTGAATTAAAAAAATGGACTAAAAACCACCGGTATCCATTTTATTTTGCTACAGAAGCCTCAATTAACCTGGTCGATGATGATGAATTGCTTCAGTTAATGAAAGATGTTGATTTTAGGTACGTGTTTCTTGGTATTGAAACCCCCGAAAATGATACTTTGAAACTGAACAAAAAAACCCAGAATGTAAACAAACCAATCGAAGATGCTGTCAGGAAACTCTTATCGTATGGTATAGTGAGTAATGGAGGATATATTATTGGTTTCGACAGTGAAAGTAAACAGATTGCAGATAATATGATCGATTCCATACAGAAATCAGGAGTCTGCATGGCAATGATTAGTCTGCTTTATGCACTGCCAAATACTCAATTAACCCGCCGTCTTGAATCTGAAGGTAGGCTGTTTCAGCAGGCATCGCGATCAATTGGTAAGAGCGATATTGACCAGACAACGAGTGGTCTTAACTTTATTACACTGATTTCACGTGTCGAGATCCTTAAGAATTTTATTCGGGTTATCAATGAAATTTATGATCCTTCGAATTATTATAAGCGGGTTATTTATACAGGCTTGAATATCAGACCCCATTATAGACATAATCCAAATTTCAGGACATGGCTTATTTATATGCGTTCATTTCTAAAGGTCTGTAGGAGGGCAGGTTTTAACTCAGCAACTGGATTCTATTATTGGAAGATGTTTTTTACCGTGATATTCAGAAACCCAAAAGGAGTTGAAACGGCAGTGAACTTAGCAGCAATGTTCATTCACTTNNTGGGCAATAATCGGAGACCTGATTAAGATTGAAAATAAATGATTTTTTCTGCACATAACAAACCGACAGAAGTGCAATACAGGTCAAGTCGATTAGCAAAACCAATTATCTACAGATAACCTTCCCAATTCCCCAACTATTTATATTTAGTGTATAATTCAGCATATCAATCATATAACATATATTAAACATCTCATTTAAATCCATTTTTGGACTGTTTCATAAACTTTCTATATCCCTATAGTATCCTGCAATATCGAAATGCAACATTGCTTAATTCGCTTAATAAGAAGCGTTTAGACCATTTATTGTAGTTGCACTATACTATATCTATATATATATCAGCATTATAAATAATCAACTGTACAGCCTGGGACTTTGGGACCAGGCTTTCCCATTTCTATTAATTCACTAATCAAATCAAAATGAAAACACAACAGACAACTATATCTGAAGTAAGACTTATCTATAGGACTAAGATCAAAGCTTCAGAGAGACTAAAGGTTAAATGCTCTAAAGATGCATTTGACATATTTATGGAGAATTGGGACCTGGATTCAATAGAACATATTGAAGAGTTTAAGCTTCTACTAATGAACCGGTCCAATTCAGTATTAGGCATTATGCCTGTTTCTAAGGGAGGATTGTCCGGGACAGTTACTGATGTACGGCTAATTTTTCAAGGTGCTATTATAGCGAACGCATCTGGGAAATGATAAATCAACCTCCAGTTGACTTTTCAGAAATGTATAGTGATGCTGATCCTGGACTATGAATAATAAATATATGAAACAATAATGCCCTGGTAGATTATATGTTACTAGGGCTATATGTTTAAATATGAAGGGATTAATAATGATTACATAAATATTTGGCAACTTACAATTTCAAATATCTCGAATAATGTTTAACTTTAATTCTAATGTGATTGTTAAAAGTTGGACTTATGCAATATTCTTATACGACAGATTTAATAGGTGAAGTAGCTTTAATAACTGGAGCAGCCAGAGGAATTGGTCGTGCCTGTGCATTAGCATTGGCCGAAGCTGGAGCAGATATTGTCCTGGGTTTACGAGATATTCATTCTGATGAAGGTCTCGTCAATGAGATAAAAGCATTAGGCAGAAAAGTATTGTCCTTGCAAATGGACGTGAGTAAAATCAGTGAAATTAAAGCTGCATTTGAAATTTTAGAAAAAGAGTTTGGGAAATTAGATATCCTTGTGAACAATGCCGGAATAGGGCCTCCAAATGCAATTGAAGATGTAACGGAAGAGGACTTCAATTATACAGTTGAGGTAAACTTGAAAGGAACTTTTTTTGTGAGTCAGTGTGCTGGAAAACTTATGAAAAGACAAAAATACGGACGTATTGTCAATTTAAGTTCGCAAGCCGGATTCATAGCTTTGCCAACTGAGTCTGTTTATTGTATGACTAAAGCGGGAATAGCTCACCTCACAAAATGTTTTGCAGTTGAGTGGGGTAAATACAACATTACTGTTAATGCGGTAGCTCCTACGTTTATTAAAACTCCAGGCACTGAAAAATGGTTGTTGGATGAAGAGTTTAAAAAAGATATCTTGTCCAAAATTGTATTGGGAAGGATCGGCATTCCAAAAGATGTGGCAAGTGCAATTTTGTTTCTATCCTCACCAGCTTCATCTCTTATTACCGGGACTACACTGATGATAGATGGGGGCTGGACCGCCCAATAATATAACTTTTGAACAATATTGAATAATTGAATCTCACGCTGTAGTGCTGCAGGGACAGTAGCTGATGTAATGTTGCAGTTGCAATATGCCATACAAAGTAATGTAAATGCAATTATTATTTTTCACAATCATCCAAGTGGTAATGTACAACCAAGTGAATCTGATATTGCAATAACCAGGAAGATAAAGGAATCTGGTATTGTTATTGATATACAGTTATTGGATCATTTGATAATAGTCCCGGAAGGTAGTTACTACAGTATGGGTGATGAAGGATTCACTTAAAGAGGGGTATATAATTGATTTTATCTCAGGAGAAGAAGTAAAAGCAACTCCTGAAGGTCAAGGAGGCATTTTCACACGTAATCAAATTATGTGGTGGTACTTCAAAAGAAATTTTTTAATTATTCTCCTTTAAACATCCCAAAATCCGACATTTCTCAAGGTCTGGGAACTTGGGATATAATAAATAAATTACTTTTATTTCATAAATGTTTCTTCTATGTTTCAGTAATAACAAATAAAAAAGCCTCGTCATTATTGTGTGTCAAGGTTTTATTTGTTTGAAATTGTACCCGGAGCCGAACTTTTTTCCGAACCTTTTCTGAAGGATTTGGATTTGATTTGGCGGATTGATTGGAGTATTAACACATAATTGGTCAGAAATCGAGGAAAGGTTTACTTCCGATCCGGGGAAGCGGCAGCTCCATATGATTTGAAATTTTAATTTGTAGCCTAGGAGTTTGAAATATCTAACTTAAATTTTAATTCGAGAAATTGCTGTTATTATTAAGCTGTAGCAATACTATTTGTTGGTTCAAAAGATTGGTGACCAGTTAAATTATTCTATTTGTTAAAATAAAATTGACTTTAGTGTAAAGAGGGTGTAACTTTGATATGCAAAGGTTAATTCTTATGCGGCTTATACCAAGAAACTAAAACCTTGAAGTTTTACTCTTAACTTAAAGATAGTTATTTATGAAGTCACCATTCTCGGTTGTATTATCAATTATTCTGCTGATAAGTTTGTCTCTGTTTGTCCAGGAGACTCAGGCGATTCCTTCTTTTGCACGAAAATATAAAACAAGCTGCAGCACGTGCCACTATGCTTTCCCAAAATTAAATGGTTTTGGAAAAGCTTTTAAGAATAACGGCTACAGATATCCGGCAGACCAGGATCTTGAAATGACAAAAGAAGAGCCGGTAAGCCTTGGAGCCGATGCGTATAAAAAAGTCTGGCCAAATGCAATTTGGCCGTCTGATATACCGGGCACAGCTCCCATCGCGATAAATGCTATTGGGCGTTTTCACTATGACAATTCAGTAAACAACAGTAAGTCAGGCTATTTTGAAATCCCAAGTGTCTTTGACCTCTTTTATGGCGGTACATTAGGCGATAAAATTTCCTATTTTGGGGAGGTGGAATTAACACGTACAGCTGATGTGGAATACCAGTTTTCGGTTAATTATGATTTTAACCCGGGGTTCCATCTTAAACTTGGATCAGTTGGTTTGGAAGATGCCACTCCCGACCACCTTACCCTAACAGCCGAAGATTACAATGTCGGTAGTCTTCAAAATCAATCCGGCACATGGCAGCTTACTGATGGTGCCGGTGGGGGTATGGAACTTTGGGGAGCGGGAAACGGCCCTGGAGGGAAAGGTGGATTTACTTATAAGGTGGGGATCGGAAACGGGCACAGTGATGACAATAATTTTGATTTAAACAGGAAAAAAGATTATTACGGAAGGGTAACATACAAAATCGGTGGTTTGGGGGAAATCGGTGGAACCACAGGACAGGCCAGTAATCAATCAGAGTTTTATATCGACAATTCTCTGCGCTTTGGTGCTTTCGTTTATGAAGGAACTGCCAACCCTGACAGTACGAGAGATAAATTCTCAGTGATTGGCGGTGATATCGACTGGTGGTATAAGCGTTTTAATATGACAGCAGTAGTATTACAGATGAAATCAAAATATTTGGGCACGAACCGCAATTCTTTAGCATGGTTTGTTGAAGGTAATTATGTGATTTACCCCTGGTTAATTGGCCGTGCACGTTATGAATATACTGATCCGGACACCAATGATAACAGTAATCAGGTGGAAAATAATATTTTACCGGGCATAGTGGTAATGTTGAGGGCCAATATAAGATTATCGATGGAATATTTAAAACCATTGGATAAGTCAAGGAAAGCTGATGACAGGTTTACTATTCAATTTAATTTAGCTTTTTGATTGGGAAATCTTAGGCTTGCAACCAATATCAATTTCAAATGTTCTATGATAGACTCCTGAAAGGGATATGCTCGTTAATAGAGATACCTGCGAGTGAATAAAGGGACAAAAAAATGAAATTATTAATGTACGGCGTGATTACTGCCCTGATATCAATCAACACGGCTTATGCGGGTGATATTATCGGCACTGTTAAGACAACAGGCACAAAAGATTCAGGCAATGCCATAATCTTTCTTGAGAAAGTTGAAGGTAAAACCTTTGCACCACCTGCAGAACATGCAGTGATGAATCAAAAGAATCTGACTTTTATACCGCATGTTCTCCCGATATTAGCAGGAACAACAGTGGATTTTCAGAATAACGATGACGTACTTCACAATGTTTTCACACCTGATAAATGTGCCGATAATTTTAATCTTGGCACATGGCCAAAAGGTCAGATACGTTCNNAAGGTTTTGTGGTGGTTTTGGAAACTCCTTATTTTGCAGTGAGCAATAAAGACGGTTCATATACTATTAATAATGTTCCTCCCGGTACGTACACGATTAATATCTGGCATGAAAAGCTGAAAGGTGCACCTGTAAAGGTAACTGTACCGGGTACAGGATCTGTAACCCAGGATTTTGATATCAAAAAATAAATGCCCGGAGCTGATATTCAAAATATTAATCCGGAATGGCTGAGTAAGAATTTTCTCTGCATGATGGGCTGTCCTGTTCATACAGAAGCAGGTCGTTATGTAAATTTGATTGCTCAGGGTCGATATGAGGAAGCTTATCGTGTTGCTCGAGCGCCTAACCCTTTTGCCTCCATCTGCGGGCGGATTTGCGCCGCACCATGCGAGGATGTTTGTCGCCGGGGTAAACTTGATCAGCCCATCGCCATCCGAGCTTTAAAACGATTTGTAACCGAACGGTTTGGTGTGGAAAGTCTGATCGATGTAATCAAACTTCAGGAATTGTTTCGCACGCAAATCAAACCAATAGATAAAAAAGTTGCTATCGTCGGTGCAGGTCCTTCAGGTCTCAGTTGTGCACACGATCTGGCTCTTATGGGATACCAGGTGACAGTCCTGGAAAAACAACAGGTTCCCGGCGGGATGTTGCGACTGGGTGTGCCGGAATATCGTCTGCCACGTGAGTTGATACGTATGGAGGTAAATGCCATTCTAAGTCTCGGGATAAATTTAGAATTAGGGAAATCCCTCGGACACGATTTCTTTCTAAAAGATTTACGTAATGCCGGATACGATGCGATTTTTATTGCAATGGGTGCACACAAAAGCCGGATCCTGAACATTGAAGGAATTAACGCTGATGGCATTCTGAATGCTGTAGATTATTTATTGAATGTTAATCTTGGCTACCGGGTAGATCTTGGGGAAAAAATTGTAGTAATTGGCGGGGGAAATGTGGCATTTGATGTGGCTCGCTCTGTTGCAAGGCGTGAAAAGCCTGAGAGTCTGGCATCTTCCGATATCACTGCTGCCCTTGATGTGGCTCGTTCCGCTGTACGGTTTGGCGCAAAAAAGGTGGATATGGTGGTTTTGGAATCCCGGGATGAAATGTTAGCTGACGAAGAAGAAATTGATCAGGCTCTTGAAGAACGCATCACTATCCATAATGCAGTCGGGCCAAAACGAATTCTGATCCGGAATGGACATGTTGAAGGTCTGGAAATTTGGAAGGTCGCTTCGATTACCGATAGCACAGGACGCTTTAATCCCCAATTTGTTTCAGGGAGTGAAAGTGTTATTCAAGCCGATTCCATTATAATATCTATTGGTCAATTTCCTGATCTTGGTTTTATTCAACCGGAAGACGGCATTGCCGTATCTCCCAGAGGAATGATAGAGATTGATGCGGAAACCCTGGCAACAACTTCAAAAGGTATATTTGCCGGGGGCGACGCCGCATTCGGTCCAAGGATTGCCATCTCAGCAATTGCCGATGGACGTCAGGCAGCCCGTTCGATTAACACTTATCTTGGCGGCAGGGAGTCTGCAAAACCCGATGTTAAAATAACCTGCTTTAATACTGCCACATATCAGCATCAGCCGGGTTTTACACAAATTCCCAGGCAGCCAATTCCCAATCTTCCTCTTGAACGGCGTGTTGGCATTGCACA